>JBBSRF010000010.1:0-21580 GCA_038243335.1 Sphingobacteriales bacterium | reverse complement strand
CAATCGGTAATTCATTTTCCTGACTCAATGTAAAAGCGGTTGTGTCCATTACATTCAAACCTTTTGCTAAAACATCTTCGAAAGAAATTCGCTCAAATTTAGTTGCCGAAGCATCTTTTTCCGGGTCAGAAGTGTAAATTCCATCTACACGTGTTCCTTTCAAAACAGCATCTGCATTAATTTCAATTGCTCTTAATGCTGCGGCAGAATCTGTTGTGAAGTATGGATTTCCTGTACCAGCACCAAAAATAACAACTCTACCTTTTTCTAAATGACGCATTGCTCTTCTACGTACAAATGGCTCGCAAATTTGCTCCATTTTAATGGCTGAAAGTAAACGCGTTTTTAAACCGACTTTTTCTAAAGCATCTTGTAAAGCCATACTGTTAATAACCGTAGCCAACATACCCATATAATCAGCTTGGGCTCTATCCATTCCAGATTTTTCAGCACTTAAGCCTCTAAAAATATTACCGCCACCAATAACGATGGCTATTTCTAAGCCTTTATCATGAACTGCTTTGATGTCTTCAGCATATTGCCTAACACGCTCATTGTCAATTCCATACTGCTTATCGCCCATCAGCGATTCACCGCTCAATTTTAGTAAAATCCGTTTATACTTCATGAGCTCAAAAATAACCACATTTTTTAATTAAACCCTCCTTTGCAGAGAATAAAGTTCTAGGAATTTTTAAAAACCTTAATTAAGTTTAATTCTGATGATAAAATTACTAAATCAGCATCATAACCAACTTCTATTTTTCCATTTACGTTTTCTCTATTAATTAATCCAGCTGGGATTGAAGAAGCCATCTTGAGGGCATCTATCAAATCGATATCACAATGTTGAACACAATTCTTTACTGCTTGTACCATTGTGATATTAGAACCAGAAAGTGTGCCATCTGCTGTAATAAATTTATCGCCAACCAATTGATGCTGATATGGCCCAATTTGACAAGAAGTAACTGCATCAGTAATTAAAAATAACCTATCTTTTGCCAATTTATGGCTCATTTTGATCACCTCAAAATTTACATGGTTACCATCTGCAATAATACTTGACATAGCTGTTGGATGATTAAAAAATGCAGTGGGTAAGTTTGGTTCTCGGTGGTGAATTGATGGCATCGCATTGAATAAATGCGTCGTAGTTTTTACTCCTTTATCATAGGCGTTTGTTGCTTGCTCGAAAGTAGAATCGCTATGCCCTACAGATAAGACTATATTGTTTTGGAGCAAAAATTCTATAACCTCATCATCTTGCAATTCTGGAGCAATAGTCATCATTTTAATCACACCCTCTCCTAAAGTCACTAATTCTTTAACTTCTTTTAGCGTTGCCTTTTTTATATATTCAGCTACATGAGCTCCGCGTCTTTTAACATTTAAATATGGTCCTTCCAAATGTAAACCTAAAAACCCTTTTGCCATAGGGCGATAAGCTTTAGCCGCAATAATACACTGTTCCACAATATCTTTAGTATTGGTAGCTACGCAAGCTAGGAACCCCGCTGTACCTTTAGCAATCAAGTCATCATCCATTTGGGTTAATGTTTCTACCGTTGGGTTAGCAGAAAACAAATTGCCCCCACTCCCATATATTTGTAAATCTATAAAACCTGGCACTAAATAGTTTTGCTCGGCATCTATAGCTTCATAACATCTGGTATTGTTCCATCAGTAAATGCAACAATTTTTCCATCGTTAATTAATACCGCTTGGTTAGCTATTAATTCATTACGTCTAAAAAAACGACTATTTATTATGGCTATCATAGGATGATTTATAACGCAAATATAAAAGATTTAACCACATAGGAGCATAGGGCACATAGTTTAGCATTTAAACATTGCAACTGTAGATAATTGTATAAACTTAGGTTTAATAAACCCGATTGCCGCGTAAATCCTTTTTCGTTTTCATCCTGAGCGTAGTCGAAGGAAATAAAAAAGATTGCAGCAAAAGCGGATGGAACATTAAGGTTGAAATGGGATTTTGCTTTACCGAGTAGAATTAAATAGATATCCCTTTGCTGCGCTCTGTCGATATGACGATGCAATTAAAAGCAAAAAAGTCCCGATAAATCGGGACTTCCTATATTTTTTATTTAGCTTATTAACCTAATTGTACGCGTTTGAAAGCAACAACAGTTAATCCTTTAGCCGTATTGTCTAAGAATTTACGAACATCAACAGAACCATCTTTAACAAACTCTTGGTTTAATAAAGTACTGTCTTTGTAGAATTTGTTCAATTTACCAGCAGCAATTTTTTCCACCATTTCTTCTGGTTTACCTTCTGCACGGATCACATCTTTAGCAATTTCAATTTCACGTTCAATAGTAGCTGGATCAACGCCATCTTTATCAACCGCAACTGGATTCATTGCTGCAATTTGCATCGCAACATCTTTACCTGCTTCAGTAATATCTACGCCGTTAGCACCTTCAAAAACTACTAAAACACCCATTTTACCATTAGAGTGGATGTAAGAAACAATTTTCTCGCCAGTTACGTTTGCGTACTCTTGAATAACCATTTTCTCTCCAATTTTACCAGTTAATTCAGTAATAGTTTCAGCAACGGTACGTCCGTCTGCTAAAGCGATTGCT
This sequence comes from Sphingobacteriales bacterium, assembly GCA_038243335.1. Classification (GTDB taxonomy): domain Bacteria; phylum Bacteroidota; class Bacteroidia; order Sphingobacteriales; family Sphingobacteriaceae; genus Pedobacter. The sequence continues at coordinate 18,963 of JBBSRF010000010.1, read as the reverse complement.
GCTAACTCTTCGATAGAAGTTGGGTTATTTGCAACTGCTACATCCATAATAGACTGCGCTAAATTGCGGAAATCATCAACTTTAGAAACTGGTTCAGTTTCGCAAGCTAAAGCAACTAATTTACCATTTGTACCATCTGCCGATACATTGATTAATACAAGACCTTCAGAAGTAGCATTGCCAGAACGGGCTGCTGATACTTTTTGACCTTTTTTGCGCAATAAATCAACCGCAGCTTCGAAATCGCCATTAGCTTCTACTAAAGCTTTTTTGCAATCCATCATACCTGCGCCAGTTTGTTGGCGTAGTTTATTTACATCTGCGGCAGTTATTTGTACTGTTGACATTTTGTATATTTTTAGCCCCCTCTATCCCCCCAAATGGGGGGAAGAGCGAGAAATTTATTAATTTGTTATATAAGTCCTCCCTTCTGGGGAGGATTTAGGAGGGGCTTATCCTTCTTTAGAATCTTCTGTTGACGCTTGAGCTTCAGCAGTTTCTTTTTTAGTTGGTCTTTTAGCACCAGCCTCTCTTGGTTCCTTAACTTCTGGAGCATCAGCAGCGGCTTTAACAGCTACAGCTTCTTTTTCTGCTTCATCATCTTTTTCGCGTTTACGCTCATCTAAACCTTCTTCGATAGCTTTGATAACGATGTCAGTAATCAATAAAATTGATTTAGTAGCATCATCATTAGCTGGAATTGGGAAATCGATGTTAGATGGATCAGAGTTAGTATCAACCATTGCAAAAGTTGGGATGTTTAATTTCATCGCTTCTGCTACAGCAATATGCTCTTTTTTAACGTCGATTAAGAAGATTGCAGCCGGTAAACGGTTTAAGTCTGCAATACCACCTAATAAACTTTCTAATTTAATACGCTCACGTTGAATCATCAAACGCTCTTTCTTAGAAAGAATTGAGTAAGTACCGTCTTTAGTCATTTTATCGATGGTAACCATCTTTTTAATTGACTTACGTACTGTAGCAAAGTTTGTTAACATACCACCTAACCAACGTTCGGTTACGAAAGGCATGTTTACTTTTCTTGCTTGATCAGCAACGATTTCTTTAGCTTGTTTCTTAGTCGCTACGAATAAGATCTTACGTCCTGATTTTACGATTTGTTTAATCGCCGCTGCAGCTTCTTCAGTTTTAGTTAAAGTTTTATTTAAATCTATAATGTGAATCCCATTGCGTTCCATAAAAATATATGGTGCCATTTTCGGATTCCATTTGCGGGTAAGGTGACCAAAGTGTACACCTGCATCCAATAAGTCTTGATATGTAGTTCTTGCCATTGTGTTTGTCTCCTTTAAGATTAACGTTTACTGAATTGGAATTTCTTACGTGCTTTTTTACGTCCTGGTTTTTTACGCTCAACCATACGGTTATCACGAGTCATTATCCCTTTAGCACGTAATGCTGGTTTTTTCTCAGCATCTAATTCAACAATAGCTTTAGCAATTGCTAAGCGAACAGCTCCTGCTTGTCCATTTACTCCGCCACCTTTTACATTTACAGTAACATCATATTTGCCCAATAATTCAGAAACTTCGAATGCTTGGTTAACAATGTATTGTAGTGGTAATGTTGGGAAGTATTCTTTGTGGTCTTTACCGTTAACGGTAATAACGCCGCTGCCATCTTTTAAATAGATACGGGCAACTGCAGTTTTTCTTCTACCTGAAGTATTTGTAACTGACATTTCTTTTCTCTTTTAATTAAAGTTTAATGGTTTTTGGTGCTTGTGCCGAATGCGGGTGAGCATCTCCAGCGTAAACAAAAAGATTGGTGTACAATTTTTTGCCCAATTTTGTTTTTGGTAACATACCACGAACAGCCTTCTCAACAACGCGAGTTGGGTGTTTTGCCATTAATTCTTTAGGAGAAATAAATTTTTGACCACCTGGATAACCAGTATAAGAAACATATTGTTTATCGCTAAACTTGTTTCCAGTCAACTTTACTTTGTCTGCATTAATAACGATAACGTTATCACCGCAGTCTACGTTTGGGGTAAATTCAGTCTTGTGTTTTCCTCTTATAATCATCGCGATTTTAGAAGACAAGCGCCCCAAAATCTCTCCTTGTGCATCAACTACAACCCACTGTTTGTTAACAGTTTTGGCATTGGCAGAGACAGTTTTGTAACTTAACGTATTCACTTGCTTTTATTTAATTTGTTAATAAATATTTAATATCCCCATTTTTTAGGGACTGCAAAGATAGCTAGAATACTTTTATTATCAAAGTGTTGAACCGAAAAAAGTTGAAAGTTGTACGTTAAAGAATATAGGTTTTGATATTTAAGCAAAAAAAAGTGTTTTGAAAAGCAATAACAGTCATTATTTTTAATGTTAGTTTGGCTTTACGCTATATTCCCGATGAAAAATCGGGAGATACTGCTACAATCCAGTTTATATGCGAAAGATCGTATAAGTATATAAGGTTGTAAATCGAGGGGGAATTTTAATTTACTCTCTTTGATAAACCTTATTACAAATCATCTGGCTTAAAACCTATTCGCTTTCTAGGTTCAGCTTTCTTCTCTATCAATTCATCTAAATAACTAAAAACAAGCTCTATATTTTTATCCTGATTATTCAACTTCTTTTTGATTTGGGATATTTCCGCTTTAAGTTCGCTGTGTTCACTTAGCAATTTTCTCGTTCTTGTAAAAATTCTTACAATTTGAATATTCACTTATATCGCCTGCTGGCTATTCAAAACACTTGACAACATTAAAACGCCGTGTTCTGTAAAAACGTTGGGCAAATAAGCTCTTCCTCCTCTTCCAGTCTTTGAGGTCGCAAATTGCGACCTCAAAGACTCCCATTCGTCTTCAGTTAATTGAAACATAAAGTCTTCAGGAAATCTATCTGGGTTTCTTTTAATTTGCTCGTTAAGTCTTTTAGTCTCTACACCATAAAGGTCAGCTAAATCACTGTCTAGCATTACTTTTTGTCCACGGAACTCATAGATTTTGTTCACAACAATATCATCAGATATTATTGTCAGGGTTTGTTTTTTGGTCATAGGATAAACCAAATATAACTAATTTTTAAGCTAAATTAACAGGTGGATAGACTAGATTACTTCCCTGTAAAAACAGCTTTTCTTTTCTCTAAAAACGCAGTTACACCTTCTTTAAAATCTGCCGTTTGGAAACATCTACTAAACTCTTCTATTTCGGTTTCAAAACCATTTACCTCTTTATTTGATGAAGCATTAATAGCTCTTATTGCGCTTGCAACTGCCAAAGGAGCACGTTGCTTTATTTTATTTAAAATTTCTTCAGCCTTAACTAATAATTCTGCTTGTGGAACAACTTCGTTTACTAAACCAATTTCAGCAGCTCTTTCTGCGGTAATCATATCGGCTGTAGTAATCATTTGTATAGCCCTTCCTTTGCCAACTAACTGAGTTAACCGTTGTGTACCGCCATAACCCGGTATTAAACCTAAAGTTACTTCTGGCAAACCTAGTTTAGCATTATCACTCGCAATGCGGATATGACAAGCCATCGCTAATTCTAATCCTCCCCCAAGGGCGAAACCATTAATAGCAGCAACAACAGGTTTAGGACAATTTTCTATCGCATCAAAAACAGTTGAATGCCCTATTCTTGCTAATTCTTTACCTTCTTCTAGATTGTAGTTTTGGAATTCAGATATATCAGCGCCAGCTACAAAGGCTTTTTCTCCAGCACCTGTAATTAAAACGCCTCTTACTTCTGCTTCATTTGTTGCAAAACAAATTGCATCAGCCAATTCTACTAACACTTCTTTATTCAAAGCATTTAATTTTTGTGCTCTATTAATAGTAATGTAAAGTATATTTTCCTTTACTTCTGATATGATTTGTTGGTAATTCATGCCTTAAAAATTTCTATTTTCAGTTACCCAATTAGTAATATAATCTACAATACTTGCCATCGGTGTTCCTGGCGGAAATAACCCTCCAACACCTATATCTTGCAGCTTTTTCATATCTGCATCCGGAATAATACCTCCGCCAGTTAACAAAACATCCGTTAATTGCTTTTCCTTCATTATTGCAACAATTTTAGGGAAAACCGTCATGTGTGCGCCAGATAAAATTGATACCCCGATTGCATCTACGTCTTCTTGCAAAGCTGTATTAACCACCATTTCAGGCGTTTGACGTAAACCTGTGTAGATTACTTCCATACCGGCATCACGAAGTGATGTTGCAATCACTTTTGCGCCACGATCATGACCATCTAAGCCAACTTTCGCTACTAAAACCCGAATAGGTCTATTCAATATTTTATTCATAATTGATACTCAAGAATACTGTAAATGTAAAGAATTTAGACGTTTTGTTAATCAAACTACTAAAAACAAATTAAAATACCCTTAATTTATTAACTTTGAGGCTCAAAATATACAATTTATTATGAGTGAAGAAAAATCATTAAACTTTATTGAAGAGTTAATAGAGAATGATTTAAGTACTGGTAAAACGAAGACTTTGGTTACGCGTTTCCCGCCAGAACCTAATGGATACTTACACATTGGCCATGCAAAAGCAATCTGTCTTAATTTTGGTTTAACACAAAAATATGGTGGTTACACTAACTTACGTTTTGATGATACCAATCCGGTAACAGAAAAAACAGAGTACGTAAACAGTCAACAAGAAGATATACAATGGTTAGGCTTTAAGTGGGAAAATGAATTATATGCTTCTGATTACTTTGATCAATTATATGGTTTTGCTGTAAAATTAATCGAAAATGGTTTGGCATATGTAGACCATAGCACTGCTGAAGAAATTGCCGACCAAAAAGGCACGCCAATCGAGCCAGGAAAACCAAATATTTATAGAGAACGTAGCGTAGCTGAGAATTTAACGCTATTTTCTAGCATGAAAAATGGTGAATTTGCTGATGGAGCTTGCATTTTACGTGCAAAAATTGATTTGGCGAGTACAAATATGTTAATGCGTGACCCGATTATTTACCGCATAAAACATGCACACCATCACCGTACTGGAGATGCTTGGTGTATTTATCCAATGTACGATTTTGCCCACGGACAAAGTGATAGTATCGAAAACATCACTCACTCAATTTGTACTTTAGAATATGTTTCGCACCGCGAATTGTACGATTGGTTTATAGAAAAGCTAGGTATTTTTCCTTCTAAACAATACGAGTTTGCACGATTAAACCTTACTTATACGGTAATGAGTAAACGTAAACTAATGCAATTGGTTAATGAAAAATTAGTTAGCGGATGGGATGATCCTCGCATGCCTACCATTAGCGGCTTACGTAGAAGAGGTTACACACCAAACAGTATTAAAGAATTTTGTGAACGTATTGGTATTGCCAAAAGAGAAAATTTAATTGAACTTGGTTTATTAGAATTTTGTATTCGCGAAGATTTAAATAAAAGTGCAAATAGAGTAATGGGCGTTTTAGATCCGATTAAATTGATCATTACCAATTACACCAAAGGTGAAGAGATTTTAATAGGCGAGAATAATCCAGAGGCTGAAGATAAAGGTGGAACACGTGAAATTCCATTTAGCAATGAATTATGGATTGAGCGTGAAGATTTTATGGAAGAACCTGCAAAAAAATGGTTCAGATTAGCACCAGGCGCAACAGTAAGATTAAAACATGCTTACATTGTACAATGTACTGATTTTAAGAAAGACGAAAGTGGAAACGTAACTGAAGTATATTGTACTTACATTCCAGAATCTAAAAGTGGAGAAGATACTAGTGGAATTAATGTTAAAGGAACCATCCATTGGGTAAGCGCACAACATGCACACAAAGCTGAAGTTCGTTTATACGATCGTTTATTTACTGTAGAATCTCCAGATAGTGAAGAAGGTGATTTTAAAGAATATTTAAATCCAGAAAGTATTACCGTTATCAAACAAGCATATATTGAGCCTTATTTAGCAAATGCTGAACAAGGAGTAGGTTATCAGTTTATACGTAAAGGATATTTCTCTGTAGATAAAGATTCGAAACCAGGTAACTTGATTTTCAACAGAACTGTTGGATTGAAAGAAGCATGGAAACCTAAAAGTTAATAGCAGGAAACCAATATATAGCTAAGCCACAGCTGCGCAGATTAACTATTAAAATCTGTGCAGCTGTGGCTTTTTAAGTTAGGTTGCGATAACGATGCTAAGTAAATAATTTTTAGCATTTTTTAACATCTTATCTTATAGATAGTTACTATTTTAGCATAAAAAAATTATGAAGCAAATCTCCTTTGTATTGTTAATTTTCTTCTCTTTTGGAACTTTTGCACAAACTACTCAGCAAATAGATAATCAATTTGCTTTTGCAAAAACCTATGGTTACCTCAAATACTTTTATCCTGGTGATGAAGCTGCCAAAATAGACTGGGACAAGTTTGCAATTTATGGCGCAAAAAATGTAGAAAATTGTAAAAATCCAGAAGAACTTAAAAAAGTATTAGGTGAAATGGTTACTGATTTAATGCCTGGAGTGAAGATTTTAAATCAAGCCGAAATTTACAAATTTGAGGAGAGTTTATTAAAGCCAAAAGATTTAATTGGTTATGATGTTGTGAGTTGGCAACATTTAGGCGTTGGTTTGATAAATGACAAACGAGCACCTTACCAAAGCGCAAGAACAAATAGAGCTAAAGTTTTTACCCCAAAATTTACAGGGTTTGGTAATGCTTTTACTACGATCAAAGATAAAAAATATGCAGGAAAATCTTTTATACTAACAGGAAAGGCAAAATTGCTTAGCGGTAGTGGTAATGGATATTTTTGGTTGAGAGTAGATAAAACTGACGGCAAAATTGGTTTTTTTGATAACATGGCTAAGCGTCCTATTAAAACTAAGGAGTGGACCACCTTTACGATACAAGGAAAGATTGATAAAGAAGTAAACAGCATAACTTTTGGAGCCTACCTTGTCGATTTGGGCAAATATGCAGTAGACGATATTTCATTAAAAATAGAAGGTTCTGAATTTTACAGTACCAACTTTGAGAATGAGCGTGTTGAAGAAGAACCAACATCAATTAAATTTAATACAGGAAGATCTTCCATAGAAAATGCAAAATATACTTTCACTGTTAAGGAAGAAAACAAGAACAAATATCTCCTTATAGAATCTCCATTAGGAGCAGGGACGCCAGAATATGTTAATTTAAACTTATTTAAAAAACACGCTAACTTTGGCGAATACGCAGAGAAACCAATAGGTAGTAATTTAAAAATTATTGTACCGTTAGCACTTTACGGAACTAAATCTACTACTTTTCCAAATCCTGATAGTTTAAAAACAGCTCCATTATTAGCCGAAATCAATAATTCAAATTATACTTTAACTGCATCCGATCTTTATTTTAGGCTAGGAAACATCATTAATACTTGGAATGTTTTTCAGCACTTTTATCCTTATTTCGACATCGTTAAAACAAATTGGGAAGACGACTTGAAAATTTCATTAAATGAAGCCTATCAAAATAAAGATGCCTCCGATTATTATAATTCGCTAAAAAAATTAACCGCAAAGTTAAAAGATGGACATGTGTCGGTTACTGATTTTGGAAATAAAAATTATTATCTCCCTCCAATTGCTTGGAAATGGGTAGAAAATAAATTGATGATTACTAGCGTGATGGATGACAATCTAAAAGTTAAAGTGGGCGATATTGTAGAAAAGATAGATGGAATAGATTCTAAAAAATATTTTGAAAATATAAATCAATACATTTCCGCTGCAACAAATGGTTGGTTAAATTATCAAGCTGAATTAGAATCGCTTTACGGTTTAATAAATAGCAGTCTTAAAATTTCAGTGCTTGGGCAAAACAAAAGCATAGCAATAAAGAGAACCCTATTTGCTAGTCAATATCAAGGTTTACTTCCAAAACAAACAGCAATTAGGTCCTTTGGTAATCAAATTACTTACGTAAGTTTTGTTGCTGCTGATATGAAAATGATTAACGACTCTCTTCAGTTATTAAAGAATAGTAAAGCTATTATTTTCGACTTAAGGGGAAGGCCAAACGAAAACGCAGAGTTGCTTGAATATTTAATGGTTAAAGACGATACTGCATCAAATTGGTTAAAAGCTCCAGAAATCATTTATCCCGACCAAGAAAAAATTGTTGGCTATAAAACCGAGGGCTGGGATCTTAAAGCTAAATCACTTCATTTAAAAGCTAAAATTTTCTTTTTAATAGATGGGAGAGTGATTAGTGCCGGAGAAAGCTATGCAAGTTTAGTAGAACATTACAAATTAGGAACACTTATTGGGCAATCTACTGCAGGTACTAATGGCGAAGTAAATACACTGACTTTACCAGGAGGATATGTAATTAGATTTACTGGTTTAAAAGCCCTAAAACTGAATGGGTCCCAACACCATGCGATTGGAATTATACCTAACATTTATGTAGAACAAACGGCAAAGGGAGTAAAAGAGGGTAGAGATGAAATTTTAGAACGAGCAATTGCGGAGGCATTAAAATAACAAAAACATCAAAACTAATTTAACCGGTTTTTTTTAAGCGCATTACATGTATTTTTTGTACAAATTATATAAAATCATTTTATCTTGATCGGTAAGCGTTTTACTAATATCCGTTTGCACAAAATGAATTTTAAATGCTTCAATTGCATATGGTAGATTTTTAACATTGTATCCAATAATTCTTAAGGCTAAATTGGTGTCGAATTCTGCAGGAGGAAGTTCCAACACATCATCATACCAGAAACCAAAACCCTTAGCTGCAAGTGTTTTCCAAGGAAAGTTTTTAGGATCATTTTTTCTTCCTGGTGCATAATCTGCATGACCAATAAAATTAGCTGTCGGAATATTATATTTCTTTTTTAATGTTCCTAACAAAGCGCACAAACTATTAATTTGTGCATCAGTCCAAATATCTGTAGTGCCATTATTATCCATCTCGATACCAATAGATGCCGAATTCATATCGGCTTCATTTCCCCATTTACCTGCACCTGCGTGTTGTGCTCTTAAGTAATCGTTTACCATTTGAACAACCTTACCATCTCTGCTTACTACGTAGTGGGAGCTTACCTGTGTTTTTGCAATGGTAAATGTTTTTATCGTTTGCGCTAAAGAATCTTGAGCAGTATGGTGAATAACAACAAAATTTGGTTTGCGCATACCCATATTTACTGTTCCAACAAAGAATTGTTCATTGTTTAGAGAATCTATGGCTTGTCCTAAAGGCGGTGTCGATTTAATTTGTTTAGAAAAGTCTTTCGCTAAATTTCTATATATCTTATCAGTAGCCGCATATTTATTTGTACTACAACTTGTTAATAAAACTCCAATAAATAATAATGCAATGCTTGTTTGTATAATCTTTCTCACTTCTTCATTAATTATGCTCAAAACTCAATTCCAAATAGAAAGACTAATATATTTAAATTTTAGCTACCGAAAAATTTTTTCTTAATTTAGAAGATTGATATCAAAAGTAAAAAAATAACTAAATGAATAATTTAAATAAAACAGGGGTTTTATTTCTCATAATTTCAATTACTGCATGCTTATTTTCATGCGGCAATACAGAGAATACCACAACAAATAAAAATGTAAAAATAGCCAATGATAGTTTACAAGATTATGTATATAATCGAATAGAGATTTATGAAAAAGTTAAACTAACCACCAATTTAAATGTATTAACAGCTAGCGAACGTAGAGTTTTACCTTTATTGATAGAGGCTGCTAGTATAATGGATGATTTGTTCTGGAAGCAAACGTATCCGCAACGCGATAGTCTTTTAAATACGATTAAAGATGAAAAAACCAGACAGTTTGTAATGATAAATTACGGACCTTGGGATAGATTGAATGGAGATAAACCATTTATTAAAGGAATTGGTGCAAAAACTGAAAATGGCACTTTTTATCCAATTGGAATGACAAAAGGGCAATTAGAAAAATCTGATGTAAAAGATAAATTTGGATTATATTCAGTAATAAGAACTGAAAAAGACAAATTAATTTCGGTCCCTTACCATGTAATTTATGCTTCTGAATTGCAAAGAGCAAGTAGTTTACTAAAACAAGCGGCATTGTTAACTGACGATAATAGCTTTAAAAAATATTTAAACTTAAGAGCAGATGCGTTAGTTACCGATGATTATAAAGCGAGTGACTATGCATGGTTAGATATGAAAACAAATGGTTTAGACATTATTATTGGTCCTATTGAAAATTACGAAGACAAACTGTTTAATGCCAGAGCTGCTTTTGAGTCTTATGTATTAGTTAAAGATAAAGTTTGGAGTAAACGATTGGCTAAATACGTTGCCATGTTGCCAGCATTGCAAAGAGGTTTACCAGTGGATGAAAAGTATAAAAAAGAAGTGCCAGGAACAGATTCTGAATTGAATGCTTATGATGTAGTTTATTATGCTGGAGAGAGCAATTCTGGCTCTAAAACTATTGCTGTAAATTTACCTAATGATGAGGAAATTCAGCAGAAAAAAGGAACGAGAAGATCTCAATTAAAAAATGCAATGCAAGCAAAATTTGATAAAATTTTAGTGCCAATTGCGAATGAATTAATTGATAAAGATCAACAACAATACATCAAATTTGATGCTTTTTTCGCAAATGTTATGTTTCATGAAGTTGCGCATGGTTTAGGTATTAAAAATACAATTACTGGAAAAGGAACAGTTCGTTCTGCACTAAAAGAACAATACTCTTGGTTAGAAGAGGGTAAAGCAGATATTTTAGGTTTATATATGGTAACTGGTTTACTTAAAAAAGGAGAATTAACAGGCGATATAAAAGACTATTACACCACTTTTATGGCTGGGCTATTAAGATCTGTGAGATTTGGTGCTGCAGAAGCCCATGGAAAGGCGAACATGCAATGTTTTAACTTCTTTAAAGAAAAAGGTGCTTTTGAAAGATCCACTAATGGAACTTATAAAGTAGATTTTGTAAAATTTGCTGTAGCGATGAATGATTTGAGCAAATTCATCATCACTTTACAAGGCAACGGCGACAAAGCTGAAGTAGAAAAAGCACAAAAAACAAAAGGAATCATAGCAGCTGAATTACAAGGCGACTTAGACAGGTTAAGTAAAAAAGGTATTCCTGTTGATATCATTTTTGAACAAGGTGTTGATGTTTTAGGTGTGAAGTGATCAAGAGTCTATAATTTAAAAAAGTCTAATGAAACCCTGTATAACTAACTTATACAGGGTTTTGAGTTTAATAAATTATTTTTTATATAAATATCATCACTATTCTTGTAACCTTTCGTGTCATTGTAACGTCTATATAACACAAACTAAGCGAGAAGGCTTTCAGCCATCTTAACTAAACTAAAAAATTATAGCTGAGAAAAAATTTGCGTGAAAACGTAATGGAATTTTTATGCCTTATTTTTTAAACCAAACAAACCATAATATGAAACTTTTTTACTTTTTTATCCTCTCGTTACTTATCGGAAATACTGCAATTGCTAAAAGCCTTGCTAAACAAGGAAACATAAACGGCATTGTATTAAATGAGCAAAGCAAACCAATTGATTATGCTACAGTTGGTCTTTTTAAAGCTAGTGATTCTTCCTTAGTTAAAACTGCACTAACAAGTGTGGATGGAAAATTCGAATTCATCAATATCATTACTGGGGATTATTATGTTAAGGTTAACATGATGGGTTATGCTGTGTATAAAGGAAAACCATTCTTGCTAACAGAAGATAAACTTACACTAAGTTTAGAAAACATCCTTCTTACAGTAGAAGGGAAAAGTTTAAATGCGGTAACAGTTACTGCTCTTAAGCCACTATTTGAACGCCGAACTGACAAAACAATTATGAATGTTGAAAATAGCAGTATAGCTATCGGATCTTCAGCATTAGAGGTTTTACAAAAGGCTCCTGGAGTTTCTATAGATCAAAATGACAATATTTCTATGCAGGGCAAACAAGGCGTATTAATTATGATTGATGGCAAAGAAACCTATATGAGCAATGCGGATGTAGCTAATTTATTGAGAAATATGCAAAGTTCTCAATTAGAAACCATAGAACTCATTACCAACCCTTCATCAAAATATCCGGCAGCGGGAAACTCAGGAATTATTAATATTAAAACTAAAAAGACCAAAAATGGAGGTACAAATGGAAATGTTAATACTGCCATCTCCTATGGTAAAAATTTAGGAACTAGTGCTGGAATAAATCTTAACCATAGAACAAATAAAATTAATGTATTTGGGAATTATAATTATGGGAATTATGGGAATGATAACTCATTAAATATTAATAGAGTTGCTACTGGCAGCCCTGATACGTATTTTACACAGGTAACGAATACTCATAAAAAACGAACTAATAATAATTTTAAAACAGGATTTGATTACTTTATCAATCAAAAAAATACTATTGGTTTTTTAGTTAATGGTTATTTAAATCATGGCTTAGAAACGCCAGTTAGCAAAACTTTAATCGGAAAATCTTATACGCAAATTGATTCAATTTTAAATACTACAGGTAATGATAAAGACAGTTATCAAAATTTTGCTTATAATTTAAATTATAAATCGGTTTTAGATACTTTAGGGTCAGAAATTTCTATTGATTTAGACTACTCAAAATATAATGGAAAAGATATTGCATCTTATGAAAATGACTATAGATTTCTAAATGGAGCTAACATTAGACCTTTAAAGGTAATTAGAAATACTACCCCATCTGAAATTAACATTAAAGCAATAAAAGTTGATTATAATGTCTCTCTCAATAAAACAATAAAATTAGAAGCTGGATTAAAAAATAGTTGGGTAAAAACTAATAATGACTTAAGAGCAGAGGAGTTAGTGAATAATACTTGGCAAAATGATATACGAAGAAGTAATCAATTTATTTATGATGAGAATGTAAATGCGGCATATACTAATTTAAATAAAGAATTTAAAAACACGAGTATTCAAGTTGGATTAAGAGTTGAACAGACTAACTCAAAAGGGAACTTAATAACAAATAATGAAGTTGTTAAAAGAAGTTACTGGGACTTTTTTCCAACATTCTTTATTCAGCAGACTATATCAAAAAACAACCAAGTTGGGTTCTCTTACAGTAGAAGGATTGATAGACCAAGTTACGATAATCTAAATCCATTTATATATTATTTAGATGAATTTACCTATAGTAAAGGAAACCCATTCTTAAAACCTCAATATACCCATAACTTCGAGGTTAATTACACGTTTATGCAGAAATACAATTTATCATTAAATTATAGTCGAGTAAATGACGTAATTACACAGGTTCTTTTACCAGACCCAGCAAATAAAGCATTGTATGAGACCAATGCAAATATTGCTAAAAACATCAGCTATGGAGTTAATCTAAATGTTCCAATTAAATTGGCTAAATGGTGGGATATGAACAATAATTTCAATATATTTTATTTAGGGTTTGAGACTCCAAATCTTGGCGGACAGGCATTAAAAACCGGAAAAACTGCTTTTCAATATAAAGTTCAAAATACTTTTGTAATTATAAAAGGTTTTACTGCAGAATTAGGCGGAAGTTACGAATCGCCATTAGATTATGGAACACTAAGCTTAGGAAGCAGATATTCTGTAGATATGGGTTTAAGTAAGTCATTATTTAATAAAAATGCCAGTTTAAAACTGGCATTTAATGATGTATTTAATACTAATGAAACGAATTTAACAAGCGCTTACCCAGGATTAAAATATGATGTATATCAGAAAAACGACACTCAGATTGGCAGAATTAGTTTCTCTTATCGTTTTGGCAAAAATGAGATTAAGCCAGCTCGAAGACGTACGACTGGTACAGAAAGCGAGCAGGGAAGAATGAAAAATTAAAGTTGTAAAGAGAAAATAATATAGAAGCAATTTATGTGATAAATTGCTTCTATATTATTTCAACTATTAGTTATACTTAATTACCAATATAGTTAACTACGATTTCTTCTAATTCTTGAATGTCAAATGGCTTTGGCAAATAAGCGTCGGCTCCTGCCTTTTCTGAAAGAGATTTAACATCATTATTTGCCGAGAAATAAATAACTGGAATGTGTTTTAATTGGGGATGATTTTTTAGTTCCTGGGTTGCTTCTATACCGCCAACATCAGGCAACCAATTGTCCATAAATATTAAATCTGGCATGTAGGCCGAAACTTGACTAACAATATCATTTGATGTGGCTGATGTTTTTATTTCATATCCAGCATCTTCTAAAATTAATGTACACAGTTCTAGAATATCCGTGTTATCATCAAAAATAAATACTTTTTTCGGTTGCATATTTTGAGCGTTTTATTTCAATAGATTAATATAGTTCGCCATGTCTTCAATCCTTAAAACATGATCAATTTTAGCTTTTAATATTGCCTGTCTTGGCATATAATCAACTTGAGCAGATGCGGGTTCTTGAACTAATGCTTCACCGCCAAATCTTTTAACCTCAATTAAACCATTAACACCATCACTATTAGATCCTGAAAGTAATAAGCAAGCCAACTTATCTTTATAAACTTCTGCAGCAGAGTGAAAAGTAACATCAATTGATGGTCTAGAATAATTTACTTTTTCTGAGGTATCTAAAGAGAAGGTTAAATCTTTTTCTATTAATAAATGATAATCCGAAGGTACAATATAAATTGTTGCTGGAAGTATGGATTCTTTTTCCTCAGCTTCTTTAACCTTCAAAAAAGTTTTGGTGGCTAATAAATCAGCGAGTAAAGAATCTGTTCCTTTTTTACGATGAACAACTATTATAATAGGAAAAGTAATCTGCTGATCTATAGCTGGAAAAACTTTTAACAGCACATCTAAACTTCCTGCAGAACCGCCAATAATTAATGCTTTACATCCTTTCATCAGTTAATTTTCCTCCAAATTTTTTCAGTATCTAATCTCACGTAACGTTTAGTAATTGGCGAAAAGTCAGTAGTTTCTTTAGTACCCAATGCTAAATAGCCTAGCTTTTCTAAGCTGCCATCAAACAATTGAAGTACTTTATACTGCAAATCTCTATCAAAATAAATTAATACATTTCTACAAAGTATCAATTGAAACTCGTTAAAAGAATGATCTGAGACCAGATTATGTGTAGAAAAAATCATGTTATCTCTTAACTCTGAGTTAAATTTCGCTAAAGAATAATTAGCGCTATAATAGGAAGAAAAGTCTTTTTTTCCCCCAGATTCAATGTAGTTTTCAGAATATTGTTTCATTTGACTTAAAGGAAACATTCCTTGTGCAGCCTTTTCTAAAACTGTAGGATTGATATCCGTAGCATAAATTAATGCTTTTTTTAATAAATTAAGCTCTTGTAAAACAATCGCTATAGAGTAAGCCTCTTCACCAGTTGAGCAACCCGCTAACCAAATTCTGATAAAGGGATATGTGCCAAGGCTCGGCAATACTTTATTTCTTAAAGCTTTATAGAAATTTGGGTCACGAAACATTTCAGTAACATTTACTGTAATCTGTTCAACAAATCTTTTAAAATAAACTGAATCATTATTAATTTTATATCTAAACTCAGCAAAACTAACTTGTCTATCTAAACTGTACAGTCGATTTAAACGTCTCTTTAAAGAAGCTCTTGAATATCCTGTAAAATCGTAGCCATACAATTCTAAAACGTCATTTATAAGCGTTTCTACTTGTTCATCTGTTATTTCTGAAAGATATGGCACTAAATATGTGTTTTTAACTGTTGAACCAATTCATCTACATTTACTGGTTTAGAGATATAACCTACAGCTCCTGCATTTAAACATCGCTCTCTATCGCCAACCATTGCTTGTGCGGTGACAGCAATTACTGGTATACTCTGCATTTCTGGATGATTTTTCATGTTATTAATCGCTTCATATCCGTCCATGTCTGGCATCATCATATCCATTAAAACAACGCCGATATCTTTGTTTTTTTCTAAAATTTCAAACCCTTTTTCTGCACTATTAGCAGATAAGCAATTATATTTCTTAGCTCTTAAAACCGCAGTTAAAGCAAATATATTCCTACTATCGTCGTCTATTATTAATATTTTTTTTGTTTTAATTTCCATAAATTTTAAAACAACTATTTAAACTCTATCATATAACCAAACTCTCAATAATGACACTAATTGATCTACATCTACTGGTTTAGAGATATAATCTGATGCACCTGCAGCAATACACTTTTCTCTATCTCCCATCATTGCTTTAGCAGTAACAGCCAAAATAGGCAATTGTTTATATGCAGGCATCGTTCTTATCTCTATAGTAGTTTGGTAACCATCTAACTCAGGCATCATCATATCCATTAATACAATATCAACATTTGGGTTTTCATTTAAAACTTTCAATGCTTCCTTACCATCAACAGCTGGTAAAATTTTCATTTGATGAAGTTCTAAAGCCTTTGTAAGTGAAAAAATATTCCGCACATCATCATCTGCAATTAATACTACTTTATCTTTTAAAATATCTTGTAAGCCCCCTAAATTTTGTCTAACAACACTTTTATTTTCTTTTTCTTCTACTAGATGTAAAAATAAGCCAGCCTCATCTAAAATTCTCTGATAAGAATGTGCTGTTTTAATCACAATAGAATCTGCATATTTTTTAATTCTGCTTTCTTCTCCCTTAGATAAATTTTTACCTGTAAAGATAATAATGGGTAAATTCTCTAATCCTTCATTTTTCTTAATCGTTTCTAGTGTTTCATATGCCATCTTATCTGGCACACCCATGTCTAAAATAACACAATCAACCTCTTTTTTCTGTAATGCAGCTATACTATCATTTACATTTTTAACTACTAAATTCTGAATATTTGATGTATTTAAAAAGTAACTCAATGCTTTTGCATGTTGTTCATTTTCTTCAACAATTAAAACTCTTTTTGGCGACCTAGTTAATGCTACTTCTAGTTTCTCAAAAATTTGCTGCATGTGCTCTAGCGCAACTGGCTTGTCTATAAAGTCTACTGCACCTTTTAATAAACTTTCTCTTTTAACAGAAAGCGAAGACATAATATGAACAGGAATCGGTCTTGTTTTAGGATTAGATTTCAATTCTTCCATTACTTGCCAACCATCTTTAACAGGCAACTGGATATCTAACAAAATAGCCAAGGGATTGTATAGATTAGCTAATTCAATACCAACATCCCCACGTACTGCTACTATACCCTTATAGTTTCTTTTTCGCGTAAAGTCTAACAATAATTTAGCGAATGAGGTGTCATCCTCAACAATTAGAATAATTTTATCGCCTTCTTTAATGTCAGCTCTGTCATCTTCAATATCACCAGGAATGTGTGTTACTGTAAATCTTTCTGGCTCTTTAAAAAATTCAACAAAACGATTTTTTTCTTCTATTTCTTTATTGGTTTGCTGTTCTTCTGCAAAAGCTTCATTATCTGTAAAATTAATTGGAATAGTTAATGAGAACTCGCTACCAATATTTTCTTCACTTTGTAATTTAATATCCCCTCCTAATAATTTTGCCAACTCTTTACTAATAGATAACCCTAATCCTGTTCCGCCAAATTTACGACGAGTGGAGCCATCTGCTTGCTGAAAGGCTTCAAAAACCATGTTCAATTTATTTTGGGCTATACCAATACCAGTGTCTACCACTTTAAAAGTAACAGTTTTATAGGTTGAGTTTGAACTAATTATCAAGCTTACTTTACCTTCTTTTGTAAATTTAAATGCATTAGATAAAAGATTTTTTAGGATTTGTTCAACCCGCATTTTATCTGTAGAAACGCTATTTGGAACTGTCTTATCTACAATAATCTCTAAATCTATTTTTTTATCTTTTGCAATTGGATTAAATAAAGACCTCATATCTGTTAACATTTCATCAACAGTGATGTCATAAATTTCTAAATCCATTTTACCGGCCTCAATTTTAGAAAGATCTAAGATTTCATCTATTAGACTTAATAAACCTTGCCCAGAACTCTGTATAACTGAAGCATACTCCGTATATTCTTTATCTAATTCTTCACTATCAGCCATTAATCTAGATAGCAATAATATTGAATTTAAAGGTGTTCTCAATTCATGCGACATATTTGCCAAGAATTCAGATTTATATTTTGTGCTTTGTTCTAATTCCGTAGCCTTTTGTTGAATATCAATGTTGCGTTCTTGAATCAACTGATTTTTTTCTTCTAATAAGCTAGTTCTTTCCTCAAGCTCTTGGTTGCTTTGCAAAAGTTCTTCTTGTTGAACTCTAAGCTCTTCTTCAGATGCTTGTATTTTTTGAGTTTGAGTCTCAAGCTCTGCATTTAGCGCCTCTAATTCACTGTGTTGCGCTTGTAGCTCTTCTGATTGGGCCTGCGTTTCTTCTAAAAATTCTTGTAATTTTTTTCGATTTTGAGACGCATAGATTGCCAGCCCGATATTACTTGAAACAGACTTTAAAAATTCTAATTTTCTGGCTGTGTAAATATTTAGTGAAGCTAATTCTATAACTCCTGTAATAATTCCATCTCTATGTAATGGAAATGCAATTACGTTTCTTGGTTTTGTTTGTCCAGTTGCAAAGGTAATTGTACCATTTCCATCTGGAATATCATTTAAAAGAATATGTTTATTAGATTGTAAACACTGGCCAATTAAACCTTCACCAATTGCTATTTTATAGCTTTTTTCTGTGGGTGAAAAAGCATATCCACCAGTTAAATATAGATTCTGATCTTCTTCTAAGAGATATAATGCTGCCACACTACTTTTTGTATGCTCCACGATTTGCCCTAGCATATCATTAGCTAAAGTTTTCATGTCTTTTTCACCAACCATTTGGTCATTAAGACTTGCAATGCCAGATTGCAACCATTCCTTGTCTTCTAGTAAGCTAAAAGAATACTGTAAAGACTCTCCCATTGCATTTAATGATCCTGCCAAATTACCTAAGTCATCTTTTAAAGCATCCTCTATCCT
>JBBSRF010000009.1:0-22104 GCA_038243335.1 Sphingobacteriales bacterium | reverse complement strand
TGAATTTCCTTTTTTTTCAATCTTAGGCATATAATCTATAGAGATGGAACCTTCTGGTTTATTGGATCTAGAATTTTGCTGTTGTTGATTATCGTTTGTTTTGCTATGCATATTACTAAATGCTTTTTTAAGCACCACAGGAAATATCAATCTAATTAATACTCTAATTACCCAAATAATTAGAATAGATATAATTAAGAATTTTATTAAAGCACCCATTTTTCTTATATTAATGATACAAATATAGACGAGCCTTTCAAATTTTTGTTACTTTTTGAAAAGATAATTTTAGTTTCATTACATTATTATGATCTGATATGTTCAAAATTTTTTAATCCTCCTCCACAATTTCGCAAACTCTTCCCACTTGTCCGTCTGCTAAACGCACTTTTATCCCTCTAGAATGAAAAGTAGATGAAGTTAGTAACCGATCAACAATTCCATAAGTTATGTTCCCGCTTCTTTGGTCGTTCTTTAAAATTACACCAACTTCTAAACCTGGGTAAATATCTTTTCTATTTTGTCCTTGCATACCTCTAAATTTTACGTCATTGCGAATCTCTGTTTATGAGGGAGCGAAGCAATCATCTTTCAAATTGTCTTTTAAGAGAAAATCGCTTCGCTATGCTCTCACAGAATAAGTATTAATTATTTCTCAAATCGTTCTGTAAATATTTTTTCTAATGAAAACATTTCATCACGCATGCGAGCTGCCATTAAGAAATCCATTTCTTTAGCAGCTTTCTGCATATCTTTTTTAGTTTTTTCAATCGCTTTTTGCATTTCTGGTTTAGTCATGTATTGTACTACAGGATCTGCAGCCATGCTCACTTCATTAATTTCTACATAAGCTTTTTTACGTGCACCACTTTCAGAGAAATCTAACACAGAACTTTGCTCAATAATTTCCTCTCTTGTTTTACCTACAGTTTTTGGTGTAATGCCATGTTCTAAATTATATGATATTTGTTTTTCTCTACGCCTGTTGGTTTCATCAATGGTACGCTCCATAGATTTGGTTATGGTGTCTGCGTACATTATCACACGACCTCTGTCATTACGTGCAGCACGCCCTATAGTTTGTATTAAAGCCCTGTCAGAACGTAAAAAACCCTCCTTATCTGCATCTAAGATAGCTACTAAACTAACCTCTGGTAAATCCAATCCTTCACGCAATAAGTTAATCCCAATTAAAACATCAAATACACCTAGACGTAAATCACGCAAAATTTCTACACGGTCTAATGTTTTAACTTCTGAGTGTATATATCTACATTTAATATTCAAACGGTCCATGTATTTAGTTAACTCTTCAGCCATGCGTTTAGTTAAGGTAGTTACCAAAATTCGATCCCCAATTTTAATGGTTTTATCAATTTCGTCTAACAAATCATCTACCTGATTTACTGCAGGTCTAACTTCAATAATCGGATCTAATAACCCCGTTGGACGAATGACCTGCTCGATAACTTCGCCTTGCGTTTTTTCTAATTCGTAATCTGCAGGGGTTGCGCTTACATAAATGGTTTGTGGTGCTAACCTTTCAAATTCATCAAAGTTTAAAGGTCTATTATCTAAAGCAGAAGGTAGACGGAAACCATATTCTACTAAACTCATTTTACGGGAACGATCTCCCCCATACATTGCTCTAATTTGAGGGACAGTAACATGACTTTCATCAATTACCATTAAATAATCATCTGGAAAATAATCTAACAAACAGAAAGGTCTCATTCCTGCAGATCGGCCATCAAAAAATCTGGAATAGTTCTCTATACCAGAGCAATAGCCCAATTCTTTCATCATTTCGATGTCGAAATTAACTCTTTCTTCTAATCTTTTGGCTTCTAAAGGTTGTCTATCATTTAACAATTGGTTTTTCCGCATTTCCAATTCTTCTTGGATGCCCCAAATTGATGAATTAAATTTTTCTTTCGGTGTTACAAACAGATTAGCTGGATAAATGGCCATGTCTTCTAATTTCTCTAAAGTTTTGCCAGTAATTGGATCTATTACTGTTAATTCTTCAATGTCGTCTCCGAAAAATGAAATTCGATAAGCATTATCTAAATATGCAGGGTAAATATCTACCGTATCTCCTTTCACTCTAAATGTACCACGTTTAAAATCATTAATTGTTCGGGCATACAAAATCTCTACCAAGCTATGTAAAAAGGAATTTCTACTAATTTTTGTACCCACCGCAAAGCGGAAAACCGAACGGGAAAAATCTTCTGGGTTACCCATACCATAAATACACGATATAGAGGAAACCACAATCACATCCCTACGACCAGACATTAATGAGGAAGTGGTTCTTAACCTTAGTTTTTCTATTTCTTCGTTAATACTTAAGTCTTTTTCAATATAAGTATTGGTAGTTGGCATGTAAGCCTCTGGCTGATAATAATCATAATAAGAAACAAAATAATTAACCGCATTTTCTGGAAAGAATTGTTTAAATTCTCCATACAACTGGGCTGCTAGAGTTTTGTTGTGACTTAATATTAAGGTTGGTTTTTGAGTTTGTTCTATAACATTGGCAACCGTAAAGGTTTTCCCAGAACCTGTAACTCCTAAAAGTGTTTGATAATTTTCTTCGGCATTTACACCAGCTACCAATTGTTTAATAGCATTTGGCTGATCACCAGTAGGTTTATAGTCTGATACAAGTTTAAATTTCATTGTAGGTAAAGGTAAGTTTTGTAGCTAATAGACCAAAACAGAAAGCTAAAAGATTGTACAACAATGATAAATGTTTAAAGTTTGACCGAATGAATAAAGAGTAAAGAGCAAGGAGCAATGACAAAATTTAATTAAAAAGACACAAAGGCCAGAATATTTAGTATGATCTGAACCTTTGTGTCTACTTTTTTTAATCTAAATACTATATGCTAATATCTACCTCCCTTTCTTTTCTAATTGCATTGGATTTGAGCCAGTAGACTGTCCTCTAACTGGGGTCGAACCACTACGCATTTTAAATAATTGGAATTTAGATGGTGTTTCACTTCCGCCCCAATAATTATTACTCTCATCAATATCTGCAGTTTCACGCATAGGATCGATTTTAATCGAAGCTACTTCTTTATTTTGAACATAGAACTTAGAAGTTTTTTGTTCGTTTAATCTCCAAATTTGTGCTGGAATTTTATCAATTGATTTCGTACCATCTTTAAAAGTAAACTCAACGATTATTGGCATTACTAAGCCTCCTTTATTGCTAAAATTAAGCTCATAGAAAAATTTATTGCTATAGGCTTCTTTTTCTGCTGCAGTAAATTCTTCCATTGGCAATCTAGTGGGTGCTGGCATTGCTTTTGGTGCTAAAGTTGTATCTACAGTAGCTAAACCTCTATCATATTTCCAATAAAAATCTCTTGCGGCTAAGTCCCTATCTGTATAAAATTTAATATTACTATTTTCTCGGTTTCTAATTTTAGAGATATCATCAAACGCATTTACTGCTGGCGGATCTACTCTAATACTGCCCGGTCTGCCAGTGTTAGCACCACTTAAATTTGGTATGGCAGCAAAATCCGGTTTTGCATACTTAACACTTTCTAAAGAAATATCTACAGGGTCTGTACCATAAAACCATCCTCTCCAAAACCAATCTAAATCTTCACCACTGGCATCTTCCATTGTTCTAAAGAAATCTGCTGGTGTTGGATGTTTAAATTCCCATCTTTTAGCATATTCTTTAAAAGCATAATCAAATAAATCACGTCCCATAATGGTTTCGCGAAGAATATTTAAACCTGTAGCTGGTTTAGAATAAGCATTGGGGCCAAAGTTTACAATGTTTTCTGAATTAGACATGATAGGCTCTAACTGATCTTTAGGCAATTTCATGTAATTAACAATGGTATATGCCGGACCTTTTTTACTTGGAAACTTATTGTCCCAAAGCTCTTCAGTTAAGTATTCGATAAATGAATTTAATCCTTCATCCATCCAAGTCCATTGGCGCTCATCACTATTTACAATCATTGGGAAAAAATTATGTCCAACTTCGTGAATAACAACACCTAACATTCCATTTTTAGTGCTTTCTGAGTAGGTGCCATCAGCATCTGTACGTCCATAATTAAAGCAAATCATTGGGTATTCCATGCCATTTGCAGCTTCAATACTTTGTGCAACCGGGTATGGATAAGGAATGGTGAAATCAGAATAAGTTTTAATGGTATGCGCTACGACACGAGTAGAAAACTGACTATATAAACTATAGGCTTCTTTACCATAAAAACTCATACACATTACATTTTTACCTGAAATTGGTTGTGCCATTGCATCCCAAATAAATTTGCGTGAGGAAGTCCATGCAAAGTCACGTACATCATTAGCTTGAAAAACCCAAGTTTTTTTAGCAGTTGATTTTTTAGTTTCAGCAAGTTTAGCTTCTGCTAAAGTTACGATTTCTACAGGCGCAGTAACTGACGTTTTTGATTTATTGTATCTCGCTAATTGTGTTGGTGTTAACACAGCACTGTAATTAATACACTCTCCAGTTGAGCCTACCATATGATCTGCAGGCACTGTCATTTGCACGTTAAAATTACCAAAAGTTAAAGCGAACTCACCTCTGCCGGTAAATTGATGATTTTGCCATCCTTGAAAGTCGCTGTAAACACACAAACGTGGATACCATTGCGTCATCGTAAATAAAGAGTTTCCATCAGCTGGAAAAAATTCATAACCACCTCTTCCACCGCCTGCAATTCTATCGGTAATTTTATAATTCCAATCGATATTAAATATAAATTGAGCACCTGGCTTAATTTTAGCAACCTCGATACGCATCATCGTTTTATTAATGGTATACGATAAATTTTTACCCGTAACATCCGTAACTTTAGTTACTTTAATTCCATATCCATTGTCAGGTTGCTCACCAACTTTCATGTTATCTACCTGTGTAGAACTCGCACCTTTCGGCATTGTTGAACTACTTTGATAGTTCGCATTTCTTAAATTATTATGTTCGTTCTCATCTAATTGTATCCAAATATAAGTGAGTGGATCTGGAGAATTATTATAATAAGTAATCGTTTCACTTCCTTTTAAATTAAAATTCTTCTCATCTAACTCACACTTTATTTTATAATCCGCCCGTTGTTGCCAATATTTATTTCCTGGAGCGCCACTCGCCGTGCGTTGCTCATTTGGTGTCGTTAAAATTGTACCCAATTGTTCAAACTTATTGCCATGATTGCTACCAGGGTTGTTCTGAATATTTTGCGCATAGGCAGTTGAACCTATAACGGCAAAAAAAGCTAAAAAACTGTAAAATTTATTCATTTTATATTGTTTTATGATGGAATTCTTTCTAAAGCCATTTGTAAAGCCAGGCTAAATACGGCTGCAGATAAAAATATAACCCAATCTCTTCTTTTTATTTTAAAAAAAGATAAGCTTAACCAGCTTATCGCTAAAATTATGATCACAAAAAAGATTTGGCCAACTTCTAAACCAACATTAAAGCCAAATAAGCCCCAACCAATATTTTGGTCCTTTGCGAGCATCATGCGCACAGAATTGGCGAAACCCATTCCATGGATTAAACCAAACCCTAATGCAAGATAGTAATTTGTATTTACAGCAGTTAATGAAAAATTCTTTTTAAATAAATTAATTAAAGCGGTGATGAAAATAGTACAGGGAATTAGAAACTCTACCCATTTACTCGAAAACCTAATTACATCTAAAACGCTTAGCAATAAGGTTGCTGAGTGACCGATTGTAAATGCCGTAACTAAAATTAAAACCTGTTTAAGATTTTTAGCGGTATAAACTGCTACTAATGCGATGATAAATAATTGATGATCTAAAGCGTCTAAACTTACAATATGTGACCAACCTAGTTTAAAATAGAACAGAAAATCTTGTAAAGGCATAATCAATTAAAAATTATTCAGATAGCTTACTACCTTTGTGAGATTAAAATTAGTATATTTTTAATTATTTTAGCTAACATTTCAATAAATGCAACAGATTTTTCCAAAATTGTTACTTAGTATTATTTTTTTTATTCCATTTTTAACATTAAAGGAGACCAAAGAAAAAGAACATCCTTTGCATGTAAGCACCACAGAAATCAGTTTTAATGTAAAAGAGAAAAGTTTAGAAATCAGTTGTAAATTATTTACAGATGACTTTGAAGATGCATTAGCAAAAATTTACAAGGTAAAAACAGATCTAAGCAAACCAAATATGCACAAGGAAATGGATGAGTTAATTAAGAAATACTTAGCCACTCACTTACAATACAATGTTAACGGAAAAACTATGCAGGCAAGTTATATTGGGTTTGAGAAAGATATCGAGGCCACTAATATTTATTTAGAAATAGATAATGTTTCCTCACTACAAAAATTAAGTTTAATTAATACTATTCTATTCGAAATGTTTGATGATCAAATGAATATTTTACATGTGGAAAAAGCAAGTATTAGAAAAAGTATGAGAGCCAATTATCCTAATAGAGATTTAAGTGTGAGTTTTTAAATGAATTTAAAATATTACAAATTGCTAGCTTAATATTTAACTATTTAAGAATAACTTTAAACTATTATGCAATTATTAATTTATTGTCCAAAAGTAACACCAAGAATAAAGTATATCTTCAACTTTATTTTTAAAGAAGTTTTACTTTGCGACTTTGAGTTCACAAGCATACTTGAAGACTTTAAAAATAGCAAATTACCTAAATTTAGTTACGCAGATAAAATTGTTGACAATGAGCTGCATTTTCGCTGCGACTCTTTTTTAACACAACACTCCCTTGAGCCACTTAAAATTGAACATACATTTTTTGGCAATCAAAATGTTCCATTTACTGTAAATAATAGTGCATTACCATTTGATGTATTCGCAGCTTCATTTTATTTTTTAAGCAGATACGAAGAATATTTGCCTTTTGATGCTGATGAACATGATCGTTTCCCAGCAGAATACAGCCTACAATATCAATTAGATTTATTGAAAACTCCAGTTATTGATGGTTGGGCAATGATCTTAAAAAACTTGTTATTGAAAAAATTCCCAAGCCTAATTTTTGGCAAAAGAAAGTTTCAATTCACCCCAACTATCGATGTAGATAGAGCTTACCATTTTCGCTCTAGCGGTATAGTTAAAAATACTAGTAGAATATTTAAAGCTGCTATTAACTTAAATGCGGAAAAAATTATAGATATCATTAAAACTGGTTTAGGTCAAACTGACCCTTTTGATGTTTATGAATACTTAGCAGAAATTCATGAGAAACATCAATTCCACCCAATTTTCTTCTTTCTATTGTCTCATGAAGGAAACAAGGATTTTGATCAAAATATTCATCCTGAAGATGAGGATTTTAAAAAGCTAATCCTATCTATAGCTCAAAAAGCAGAAATTGGGATCCATCCATCTTACACTTCAAATACAGAGACAAAAAAGATTACTGCAGAGCTGGTAAAATTACAAGAAATAACAAATTCAAAGATCGATTCATCTCGACAACATTTCTTAAAAATTCGCTTGCCAAGCACTTATTTGAAATTAATAAAGGCGGGTATCAATCATGATTACACGATGGGATATGCTTCTCAAATAGGTTTTAGAGCAGGGACTTGTACACCCTTTTTCTGGTACGATTTACAAATAGAAAAACAAACACACTTAAAAATTCACCCATTTGCAGTAATGGATGTAACGCTCCAGCAATATCTTAAGCTTAGCCCTGAGCAAGCAGTATTACAAATTGAAGAATTACTTAGCAATGTTAAAATTGTTAACGGTATTTTTTCAAGTTTATGGCACAACGAATCGCTTTCTGAAACAGGCAAATGGAAAGGCTGGAAAACTGTTTATGAACAACTACTTTGCAGCGCTAAAAATTAAAACTAAAGTATATCAAAAACCATCGACTTTATAGTAAAATTCAGCTAACTGATACATTTTTATTATATTTAGCTTATGATTTTCGACTTAAGTAAAACAAATTCAATAGCCAATACTTTCATCGCAGAAATGAGAGATGAGAACATTCAACTTGACACGATGCGTTTTCGTAAAAATTTAGAACGCTTAGGTGAATTTTTCGCCTATGAAATCAGCAAATCATTAAATTATCAGGAAATTGACACCATAACACCACTTGGAATAGCTAAGGGTAGTTTATTAAAAGATCAACCCGTATTGGCAACTATTTTAAGAGCAGGTTTGCCGATGCAGCAGGGCTTTTTAAATGTTTTCGATAAAGCTGATTGCGCATTTATAACTGCTTACCGTAAAACTAAAAAGAGTGGAGATTTCATTATCCAGATGGAACATATTTATGCACCAGATTTAGCAAATAAAACAGTAATTCTAATAGACCCAATGCTGGCTACAGGGTCAAGCATTGTGCTTTGTGCTAAAGAATTAATCAATCTTTACAAAATTCAAAAGTTACATATTGTTTCTGCAATTGCCAGTACAGAAGGTGTAAAACATGTTAGAGCAAACTTACCAAAAGCAGATTTATGGCTTGGCGCTATTGATGAGGAGATGACAACCAAATCTTATATTGTACCTGGTTTGGGCGATGCTGGAGATTTAGCATTTGGCAAAAAACAATAATTAGCTTTTAGCTATTTAAAATAAATGCCCTAAGCTGTTTAACATTTTTCTCATTTGCAATAATTCTTTGCGAACTTAGTGGTTTTAATATACTATATGACTAAACACATCTTTTTTGATCTTGACCATACCATTTGGGACTTTGATCGCAATGCGCAAGAGACTTTATTAGAACTTTATGAAGCTTATCAATTAAAGACTTTGGGACTAAATTCCAACGAATTCATAGAAAAATATACAGAAAACAATCATAATCTTTGGCAAAAATATCATTTAGGAGAAATTACTAAGGAAAAATTAAGACAAGATAGATTTAGAACTACATTTATAGAATTAGGAGTAAAACCAGAGTTAGTTCCACTTCAATTTGAGGAAGATTATGTAAAGATTAGTCCGACTAAAACTAATTTATTTGCGGGCGCAGAAAAAGTTTTAACTTATCTCCAAAATAAATATCAATTGCACATTATTTCTAACGGATTCAAAGAAACAACCTTAATTAAAATGAATCTTTCTGGTTTAAATCCATATTTTACCAATGTGATTATTTCCGAAGACGTAGGCTTTAATAAACCTGATAAAATCGTTTTTGAGCATGCCATTAATAAAGCTGACGCAAAAATTGAAGAAAGCATAATGATAGGCGATAGCTTGGAGGCAGACATAAGAGGTGCACAGAATTTTGGTATGAAAGCCATATTCTTTAATCCATTAAATGTTGAACAGCCAGCGGATGTAGAATGGCAAATTTTACATTTAGAAGAACTGTTAGACCACTTCTAAAATTTGCTTTTGGATGTATTTTTAGCTAGACCTTAAATAAACTTTATCTTTATACAATGAATACAAATAAAGTATATCAGTCTATCACTACTATCGTAAATAGCTATAAAATTATATTAGCCAACCAAAACGAAGTAGACTTCATCCTTACTCCGCCTATTCGGGGTTGGAGTTATAGTGAAGTATATTCTCATATTTTTGATGCGAGTTTGCTCTCTTTAATTGCGCTAAATAATTGTATAAATGGAGAAGGTGAGGACAAATCCACTCATTTTTTAGTAAAAATTATTCTATTTTTCGGCAGTTTCCCTCCAAATAAAAAGTATAAGGTTCCGGCAAGATTGATTGATAGAGTTAAAAAAATAAATATTATGGCTGCCCAACAATTTATTATGGATTTTGAATTACAAATGGTAAAAATTATACCGCTAATTGAAAATGCAAATCCTAAAATAAAAACAAAACATCCACGTTTAGGCTATTTAAATGCAAAACAAT
Source organism: Sphingobacteriales bacterium (assembly GCA_038243335.1). Classification (GTDB taxonomy): domain Bacteria; phylum Bacteroidota; class Bacteroidia; order Sphingobacteriales; family Sphingobacteriaceae; genus Pedobacter. Next base: position 12,219 of record JBBSRF010000009.1, on the reverse strand, counting down.
GGTTAAGATTTATCGAAATACATCTTAGTCATCATCTTAAACAATTAAATCGTATTGAAAATAGTTTAACTAAACCCTGAAATTTTCACATCTTTATCAAATAAGTCAAATTACCTATGAAGAAATTTTTATATACCTGCTGTATGATAGGCATGTTCGCTTGTAATTCAAAACAACAACCTGCTCAAGAATTTACGCCAACACCTACGGGTTTACAAGGTATACAGACACCCATTACTACTCAAGCCAGCAGTTCTGGCGCATTAAATCCAGCACACGGACAACCTGGTCATAGATGCGAGATTGCAGTTGGGGCTCCTTTAAGTTCTGCACCTGCAAAAACTACAGCTATACAACAAACAGATACATCTCAAATTAATAAGATTGTTCAAGAATTAAATCCTGCCCATGGATTACCTGGTCATAGTTGTGAAATTGAAGTGGGTGCACCACTCAAATAAATTCACTCTATAAATTAATGAAATTACCAATTATCAAAGGATTTGATCAAGTTGCATTAAAAAAGTATTTTAAAAATACTGGACTTTTGATGATTGGCAGGATTGGGAGTATGGCCATAAAAATGGTTACAACTTTTTATGTAGCAAATTATTTATTACCAGAAAAAAATGGTTTATTAAACTTATCAATATCTTATGTTTTTATGTTTGCAGCTCTTGCAGGCCTAGGCTTAGATAGTTTTATTGTTAAAGAGCTGCACCAATTTCCAAAAAAAAGAGATACAATTTTAGGAACTTCCTTTTTACTTAAAAGCTTTGCTGGTTTAATATGTATTCCATTAATATTTTTTGCATGGCAAGTTTTTCCTTTGGGAGATATTAAATATGCATTTATATTAATTTTATCATTTTCAGGATTATTCCAGTCTTTTACCGTTGTAGATGCCTACTTCCAATCAGAAGTACAATCTAAATACATTATGCAAGTGCAGATTGTTGGCAACCTTATTTCTGCGCTGATTAAATTCTCGCTTGTATTTATTTTTAAATCAGAGCTGATTTATTTTATTTATGCCTATACTTTTGACATTTTATTGCTGTCGATAGGTTATATTTTAACTTACAATAGAAAAGGCCGAAATATTTTTAACTGGAATTACGATAAAGCACTTGCGAAAAAACTTCTTCAACTCTCGTGGCCTTTAATTATTTCGGGTATAATGGTTTCTATTTACATGAAAATAGACACCATTATGTTAAAAGAAATTTTAGGAGATGATGTAGGCACAAAGGCTTCTGGAGTTTATGCAACTGTCGTAATGTTTAGTGAAGCCTTAAACTTTATTCCTGTGGTAATTGTTAGCTCACTTTTTCCAGCAATATTAAATGCTAAAAGAGATGATCCAGAGCGATACCAAAAGCGTTTACAAAATCTTTTCGACTTGATGGTGTGGTTAAGTTTAGCATTTGCCATATTTATAGCTATCGCCTCTCCTTACATTTATAGTGCTTTTAAACCAGAATATGCTGCTGCTGCGCCAGTTTTAACGATGCATGTTTGGGGTAGTTTATTTGTATTTTTAGGCGTAGCAAGTGGACAATTTTTAATTGCAGAAAATTTAAACAAGCTCACTTTTATACGGACAGGATTTGGCGCTATCGTTAATATTGTATTAAATCTACTCTTGATTCCTAAAATGGGGATGATGGGAACAGCAATTGCAACTGTTATAGCCTATTTTTCTGCTACATTTTTAATTATTTTTATTCCTAAAACTCGTCCGCAAGGAATAATGATGTTAAAATCATTATTTTTGGTAACCGCATTTCAAAAAATATTTACACGTTGAGTAAACTAACAGCATTAGCAACACTAATAAGCAAGCCAAAGAGGTTAAACGCACTCTTATCTTACGGGCACAAAGGATATTTAGCTACCATAGGCTGGTTTACTGCTTTTGACACCCATCAAGCATTAGACGAACTCGGAAAACCTTTACCTTGGGTAACCTATTCTTTCATAGATTTTATTAAAACTAGGTTAAATAAAGAACTGACCATTTTTGAATATGGCTCTGGAAATTCTACCTTATTTTATGCCCAAAGGGTTAAAAGAGTAGTATCAGTAGAACATGATGAAGCCTGGTTTAATAAGATTGTAAAAGAGAAAGCCTCAAATGCTGAAATGATTTTTACCGCTTTAGAAAAAGGTGGGAAATACAGTAAAAAGGCAATGTTGTTGGGTGAGAAATTCGACATCATCATTGTAGATGGAAGAGATCGAGTAAATTGTTGTAAAAACAGTATTGATGCACTAACTGTAAATGGTGTTTTAGTATTAGATGATTCTGAAAGAGAAATTTACCAAGAAGCAAGAGGTTTTTTAATAGCAAAAGGATTTAAAGAATTACCATTCACAGGTATTTCTCCTGGTTTATTCTATAATAAAGCCACTTCTGTATTTTATAAAGCTGACAATTGTTTAGCTATTTAATCTAGTCAGAAATGAACAAAGAAATGTTAAGTGAGGAAGTAAAAACAGCTTACGATGACTTTTATAATACCAACGATGTAGCTTGGCGAATGCTTGGCGCAAAATACAAAGCACAAAACATTATAGAAGTTTGTAAAAGTATTGCACCTAAAAAGGTATTAGAAGTTGGCGCCGGCGATGGCAGTATTTTACATTACCTAAATGAATGGAACTTTGGAAATGAACTGTATGCTTTAGAAATTGCACAAAGTGGAGTGGATAAAATTAAAGAAAGAAATTTAACGAGGTTAAAAGAAGTAAAACCTTTTGATGGCTACAAAATCCCTTATTCAGATGATAGCTTTGATTTAATTATTTTAGCGCACGTTTTAGAACATGTAGAACACGAGCGCATTTTATTGAGAGAATTAAAACGCGTTGCGAAATATATTGTAATAGAGGTGCCAAAAGATTATCGTTATGGAGTAGACAATAGAATGAAACATTTTTTAGACTATGGGCATATCAATATGTATACGCCAACATCTTTACGTTTTTTATTAAAGAGCGAAGGTTTAGCATTAGTGGCCGATAAGGTTTCTATGACTAAACCAGAAGTTAATTACTTTAACGAGTTTATAAATAAAAAAGCGAATAAATCATTTGCTAAGCAACTCAAAATACAATTAGAGTATAACATTAAACGTACTTTAGGAAATTTGTTGGGCCAAAACAAAAAAGAACAATTTGCCAATGCTTATACCATTTTAACTAAAAAATCTGATCAAAACCTACAAATATTCTAGCATGCAAAATCTTGCTCCCATAGCATTATTTGTTTACAACCGTCCGCAGCATACAGAACGAACGGTAAAATTTTTAAAGCAAAATGAATTTGCAGCAGAAAGTCGTTTGTTCATTTTTTCTGATGGTGCTAAAACACCAGCGGATGAAGAAAAAGTAAACGAAGTAAGGGAATTTATCAATACAATTGATGGTTTTAAATCTGTAGAAATTATAGCGAGCAAAACCAATTTAGGTTTGGCAAATTCTGTAATCGCTGGAGTGAGCAGGTTAACAAAAGACTACGGACAAGTGATTGTTTTTGAAGATGATTTAATTTCTTCTCCATATACTTTAACTTATTTTAATGAAGCATTAAATTTTTACAGAGAAGAACCGAAGGTAATGCATATTGGTGCTTACATGTATATTTTGGATGATAAAAATCTGCCAGAAAGTTTCTTTTATAGAGCTGCAACCAGTTGGGGTTGGGCAACTTGGGAAAGTGCCTGGCAACACTTCGAGCCAAACATTAACACTTTGATTCAGCAATTTGACAACAAGAAAAAACAGGAGTTTTCGATTGAAGGCACCATGAATTTCTGGAAGCAAATGCGTGATTTTAAGCGAGGAAAAAATAACTCTTGGGCAATTAGATGGTATGCTTCTATTTTTTTGCAAGGTGGTTTAACTCTAAATCCTTCACAATCTTTAGTAAACAATATTGGGCATGATGGTACTGGAGTTCACTCTGGTATGAATGATATTTACAATGTGATTATCAATCCGCAGCCTATTAAAGAATTTCCAACTTTGTTGGAAGAAAACAAAGCTGCTTACCATGCTATTAAAACATTTTTAAGCAACAGAAAAGGCTCTATGATGAATAGAATAAAGCGGTTTGTAAAAGAAAAATTGAACCAATATTTTTCGAAAAAAGCTTAAAAAAGTTCTTGATTAATAATTATAATTAGGAATAATGAAATTGTTATTCCTCTTTTTATCATTTATTACAATCAATTCTTTTGCGCAAAACTCACCCAAAACTTATGGTGAAGTACCTAGCAAAAGACAATTGGCTTGGCATGATATAGAAATATATGGCTTAATTCATTTTACGCCTACAACATTCGATAATAAAGAATGGGGATATGGAGGTGAAAACTTAAAATATTTAATCCGACAGATTTTGATGCAGATCAAATTTGTTAAAGCCGCAAAAAAAGGTGGATTAAAAGGAATTATTATAGTTGCTAAACATCATAATGGTTTCGCCCTATGGCCTACGAAAACTACAGATTATAACATTAAAAAAAGTCCTTTTAGAAATGGAAAAGGAGATTTGGTAAAAGAAATGATATTGGCTGCTTGTAAACAGGGCTTAAAATTCGGAATCTGTTGCTCACCTTGGGATAAAAATAGTGCGAAATATGTGACTAGTGTTTTTAAAAAATCTATCAAGCGCAGCTTAAAGAATTATATACTAATTATGGCGAACTTTTTATGAGTTGGCATGATGGTGCAAATGGTGGCGACGGTTATTATGGTGGTGCAAAAGAAAAACGTTCGATAGATAATATAACCTATTATGATTGGAATAACACTTGGCAAATTACGCGTAAAATTCAACCCATGGCAAATACTTTTAGCGATATTGGCTGGGACGTGGGATGGGCTGGCAATGAAGATGGCAGTGTAAATGAAACAAGTTGGGCTAAAATTATACCAGAGCCGCCAAAAGGAATGAATATTGCCGTACCTGATCAATCTAATTACGTAATTAATCCAACTGGAACTCGCAATGGTAAATTTTGGATGCCAGCTGAATGTGATGTTCCCTTAAGACAAGGCTGGTTTTTCCATGCGAATGAAAAACCAAAAAGCGTAGACAAACTATTTGACCTATACCTAAAAAGTGTGGGCAGAGGAGCTAACTTAGATTTAGGTTTAGCACCAAATACACGTGGACAATTGCATGAAGATGATGTAGCTAACTTGAAAGCTTTTGGCGAAATGGTTAGAAATACCTTTGCAAATAATTTAGCTCAAAATGCTGGCATTAAATCAAGTAATACGCGTGATAAAAATTATTCTACAATAGCATTAACAGATAAAAACAAGTTAACTTATTGGGCAACTGCCGATGATGTGCATGAAGCAGAGTTACTCCTAGACCTAAAGAAAAGCACAACTTTTTACATCATTAGCTTGCAAGAATACATCCCATTAGGACAGAGGATTGATAACTTTTCAATTGAAATATTAGGCGGAAATCAGTGGAAAAAAGTTTATAACGGTTCAAGTATTGGTGTAAAACGCTTAATTAAATTCGATTACCCAATTACTTCAAATCAGGTTAAAATAGCACTAAAAGCTCCTGTAACTATTACATTAGCTCAATTCGGCATCTATAAACAAAGTTTATAAAGCAATCAAAATTTTATTTTTTTTAAAATAATTTGGAATATTAAATATTCATTCTACATTTGTAGAGCAAAGTATTAAAACGTAGAACAATGAAGCTTTCTAAAACTGAAGAACAATTAATGGATTTTATATGGACAAGCGAAAATATCTTTATGAAAGATATTATTGAAACTTATCCAGAACCAAAACCAGCGAGTACAACAATAGCAACATTATTAAAAAGAATGCAAGACAAAGGTTTTGTAGCCTACAAAATGTATGGTAACTCGAGGGCCTATTATTCCTTGGTAAAAAAAGAAGATTATTTTTCAGACCATGTTAACGGAATGATTAAAAACTACTTCGATAATTCTGCGCTACAATTCGCTTCGTTTTTTGCGGCAAACACCAATTTAAGTCAAGCGGAATTAGAAGACCTTAAAAAAATTGTTGAAGCTCAAATTAAAAAAAGGAAATCATGATTATTTACTTAGCCAAATTTATCTTGTGTTCAGGCATGCTTTTTATAGCTTACATTTTACTTTTTGAGAAAGAAAAAGCACTCCATTTTAAAAGATTTTATCTTTTAATTAGTTTGTTATTATCATTAACTATTCCGTTAATTACTTTCGAAAATTCATCGCAAATTATCTTAAAAGGGACTGAAAGTTATTTAAGTAATTATATTGATACTCCTGTAACGATAAGTAACGTTGAATTTGCTAAACCACAAGAAACAAACATTTACCCTAATTTAATTCTACTCGTCTACGTTGCTATTTCGCTTGTTTTGTTAGTAAGATTTGGTAGAAATTTTTATAAAATTTTAGCACAAAAAAAGGGGAAAGCCAAAGCAGCTTATCATAGAACTACGGTAATACTTATTGAAAATATAAGTACGCCTTACAGCTTTTTGAATTACATTTTCGTAAACAAAACCGAATTTGAGCACAACCAGATTGCTGAAGAAATTCTATTACATGAACGAACACATGTTAGGCAAAAACACTCTTTGGATGTGATATTTATTGAGTTATTACAAGTGTTTTTATGGTTTAATCCGATGTTATATTTCTACCGCAAAGCGATACAAACCAATCACGAGTATTTAGCAGATGAAAATGTAATAAAAACTTCCCAAGACATCCCAACCTACCAAATGTTATTATTAAACCATATCTCTACACAATGTGGATTAACATTAACCAGCCAATTTAATTACCTAACCATTAAAAAAAGATTAACCATGATGAGTAAAACCAACTCTATGAGAGCTGTTTTAGGAAAGCAACTTTTATTAATTCCTGTATTAGGAATAGCCTTATTTTTATTTAGTACAAAAACCGAAGCTCAAGTACCTTCAAATAAAACAGCGAATAACCAATCGCAAAAAAATATAGCTACGACAAAAGATTTTAAGAACTATGGCCCAACAAAAGAAGGTCTAAATGACGCTGAACAAAAAGAATATCAATCTATAGTAGATAAATATTTTTCTTGGACAAGCAAACAGAAACAATTTAAAATAACGAGACTAGAAACCAATGAATTAGATCGTTGTGAAACTCTTTACAGAAAAATGAATAAAGAGCAACAAAGAACAGCAAATATCGTTTTTTCTCCTCCAATGCCTCTTCTTGAAAAAAAATCTCCTTCTTTAACACAACTTTCATCATGGGGGAATTCGAAAAGATTTGGCGTTTGGATAGATGGAAAAAGAATTGAAAATGCTAACCTTTCAAGCTATAAAACAAGTGACTTTTCTCGTTATACAGTTGGCACATTAACAAAGCTTGCCTTAAACTATGGCAAACTTGACAACGAAATCTATTTATGGACAAATTCAAGATATCACACCTATTATGAAGATGCGGTTAATAACCCTAAAAGTAGGATGATGTTTCGTCAGGGTGATTTTCTAGGAGAGAAATAACTAATTCGTTTATTTTTGTCAGTATGAGCGTAGTCGAAGACTAATTAACACTTCGACTTCGCTTAGTGTGACTAGCAGTAAAATTATTAATGGTTTACTTTACTACCTTTTCTTAGCTTCCAAAATAATATAAGGTGACAAAGCTTTACTTTCAAAAGGAAATAGTTTTGTAAATACTTTACCTTTTAGCCAAATTATCTTTTTAAATAATCTTAGGCCGAAAGATCTTTGCTTTTCGTTCTCTAACCAAACACTAAATTTACCAAAGTAACTAGCTTTTACTTCTTGTAAACCCGCTCTTTCGCAAATAGAAGCTAATAAAGCTGGGTCCATGCAAGCGATGTTATGCTTATCATAATTCTCTTTGTCGAAGTTTTTTTGAAACCAACCATTTACAGCTTTAAAATTTGGTAAAGTGATGAACAAAGTTCCACCCGGTTTGAGGAAAGCGATATGCCTTTTTATGATGTCTTCTGTATCCAAAAAGTGTTCAATCAAGCCACAAGAAAGTACTAAATCGTATTGTTGTGCTGGCTCATATTTAAACAAATCTGTTTCAATAATTTTGATATCGTCTTCGGCTAAACCATTTGTTTTTAGCAATTGTTCTGTAATTGGTGGGTGAACAAAATAGTCTAATAAAGTAACATCTAACTTTAAATATTTCTTTAAAAACACAGCATAATATCCAGGGAAACCACCCAATTCAATTGCAGTTTTAATATTTTCATTGTCTACAATGTCCGCCAGTTGGCGATGAAATAAATAATTTTCTGGTATGACTACCGACAAATCCGTTTTACTTTCCCAATATTTTACCCAAAACTCTCTGTCGGTTAGTAGATTACTCATTTATTATTTTTAGAATTCTTTAATATTTATATTTTTTTTTCGCTTGTCATCCTGAGCTTTGCGTAGGATCTCTCTCCAAGAATAGATTCAATGATTTAGATTCTTCACTTCATTCAGAATGACAAATAGGAAGTAATCTAACTAGAGAGGATTCTCTTTTGCTAGATTCTTTACTGCGTTCAGAATGACAATTCTAAAAGACAAGATGATTTTACTTCAAATCTTTTAATATTTCTGCAACTGCTCTCTCTAATTGCGGATCTTTATTTACCAATCTGTCTTCGAAAGTATTTTTCACAAAGATATCTGGTTTTACACCTTCCTTTTCTAAATCTTGTCCATCTAAGGTATAACAGCCCCAAGTTGGCAAACGATAAGAAGAGCCATCTACTAAGCCTTTTGCAGTAGTAAAGATAATCCATCGGTAAGTTTCTGTTCCTATAATTTTACCCAATTTTAATTCTTTAAATCCAGCGGCAGTCATTTCTGCATCACTTAAAGATTGTTCGTTAATTAACAATACTATTGGTTTTGCAGCAGGACCAAAATTACTTTGAGGAGCCAATTTACCACCGCGATATTTCCATTGTAAATATGGTCTTTGCGCTAAAAACTTTAACACCTCATCGTGTACGTTTCCACCAGTGTTATAGCGTAAATCTAAAATAATACCATCTTTATTATTTTCTTGCTCAACCATGTCTAGCATAAAACGCTCTAACTCCCCACCGCTCATATCTTTCATGTAGGTATATGCAATTCGGTTATTACCCCATTTATTTACATTTTCTCGATTAGTAGCAATCCACTCATCATATAAATTAGTTTTCAAAGACCTTGTACTTTGAGGATGAATATTTACATTTACAGCCTTACCATTACGCATAAATGTTAAATTCATTTCTTTATCTAAAGATGGTTTGGTGAAATAGTAATCACGATCCATTTTATCATCAACCTTCACTCCGTTTACATGCGTCAGGATATCTCCAATAACTATTTTATCTCCAGTTAATATCGCATTACTTTGATCAGCAATTCGCTCTACTTGGTATGGTTTATCATTTGCAAATAAGATACCTGTTTCGTTGGTTGTATAATTTAGACTTTTTCGCTCTTCTGCACCTGAGCTATTGAAACCCATGTGTGATGAGTTTAACTCCCCTAGCATATCATTTAATAAAATTCTCAAATCTGTACGGCTATTTACAAATGGTAAATAAACTGCATAACGAGTTTTCATCTTCTCCCAATCTACACCATGAAATTTTTCATCATAATAATTTTCATCTAAACCCACCCAAGTTTCATAAAACATCTGATTGAACTCAACATTTAAATTTCTATTAAATTTATAACTATGTTCAATTTTATCCAACTTATTTGCATCTAAATTATATTTACTGATTGTTCCCCTAGATAAAGTAAAGAATTTGCCACCTGCTTCTACAATGTCAAAACCACCGCCAGCATCTACTTTTTCTATCTTTTTATTTTCGAAAGGTTCCGTAATTGCTCGGTATATTCCAGGTGTTCCACCCTCATGATTTGAAGTGAAAAATACATATGTTTTATCGCCCTTTGCAAAAATATTAGCTAGATATTGTGTGCCAAAAGATTGACTAACTAGCTCAATTCGGTCTAAGATTCTCTGTGTATTAATTGTGATTATTGCTGGCGGTTTTGGCGTAGGCTTAACCGCAGCTTTATTTTTAGCAGTATCTGTAGTTTTAGTATCCCTTTTGTTGGTTACCGAAGGTTTGTTTTCTTTTGGCTCTGTTGGTTTATCTTCTTTAAATAACTCATCAAATTTTTCAGAACGATATGGTTCGTCATAATTATTTAATGCCATGCGATAAACGTGTCCATCTTGCAATCCAGAAGGAAAAGCAGGCTTTGTTCTGGCACTGGTAAAGTAAATATATTTACCATCTGGCGACCAAAGTGGACTAGTTTCTGTAACGCCAGTATTGGTTAGATTGATGGTTTTATTGCTTTTAATTTCATGCACTAAGATATCTTGTTCAAAATTTCTAAATGCTGTAAAAACAACATACTGATCATTTGGAGAGAAACTTGGTGTAGAATTTTGAATAGCCCAAAACTCATCTTTAACTATAGTTTTACTTTCTAAAGTTTTTAAATCTAATAACCTCAATTCATTTCTTCCGCTTAAATAAACCGCTAGTGTTTTGGTTTTATTTAAAGTAATGTCACGGTTATTTGCTTTATCCTTAGTTAATTGTTTAGCTATTCCTTTTCCATCAGCAGTAATGGTAAACCAGTTTTGGTAACCATTAAAAGTCTGACTAAATAAAACAGATTTATTGTCTGCCATCCATTTAACTTCTAATGCACGTTCACCAGAGTTACTGATTTTACGAATAAATTTTCCATCTACATCACTAACAAAAATTTCTCCTCTTGAAATAAACACCAATTTTTTGCCATCGGGCGAAGCATCAAAGGTAGAAATATTTCCTTTTACATCATATTCTTGCTCCTTACTTAAAATCTGATTTCTTGAAGTACCAACGTTAACTTTTTGTGTTGTTTTAGTAGCTACATCATAAGTGTACAATTGATAATCTTTTTCAAAAACTATAGTTGTACCATTTGCAGAAACAAAAGGACGTTTAATTGAAGTCTCAAATTTTGTTAAAGCAGTTTTCTTACCTGCTAAAAAAGTATATAAATTATACTCTTCATTTCCTTCATCAGACACAAAGAAAATATTGCCTTTCTGATCAATTGTTGTCCAAAAATCTTTTCCTATATAGTCTGTATATCTCTTATAAGTTTTAGTTTTTGGATTGTAAGATTGTATATCTGGATTATAAGCACCTTTATAATGTTTACGGTTAGCAAAGTTTCTACTTTCCCAAGTATCATTAAAAAACAAATTACCATCTGGTGCTTCAGTAATGTTATGGGTAGTGTTAAAATAATTATCAAAAAGTCGTACTGCTGTACCTCCGTTTACACCAACTTTATAACTCGAGTAGTTGTTATATCTAGATGAAGTAAAGTAGATGGTTTTCGAATCCCAACTCCAGTTATCAACTTCATCCGTTCCGTCATTAAAAGTAAGTTGTTTGATATCTCCGCCATTTACAGACATGATATAAACATCGTAATTACCAAATTGGTTAGATGAAAATGCTAACCATTTACCATCAGGTGATATTTTAGGATTAATCTCATCTCCTGCCATTGCCGTAATTCGTGAAGCTAAGCCACCTTTGGTAGACACTTTCCAAATATCGCTATCGTAACTAAAAAAAATTGTTTGTGCATCTGGACTTAACGATGGGTAGGCAGCAAAATAACTAGTTTCTTGTGCTCTAGTTAATAATGGCAATAATAGTATTGCTGAAAAAATTGTTAAGAGAAAGTTCTTTTTCATGAAAGTTTTGTTTATTGGCCTTAAAGTTTAAAATTACATAACAATTTTATAAACGTAAACAATAAAATGTATTTTTGATAGATTTGAAAGTAGTACACTTAAATACATATGATGGAAACGGCGGTGCAGGTAGAGCCTGCCTGCGTTTAAGCGATGCATTAAATTCCAATGCCATAGATTCCGAAGTCTTAGTGTATTATAAATTTGGTCAAAGTCCGAAAATCAAAACTTTAACTCAAGGTGTATTTGCTAAAATGACAACCATTTTTAATATCATGGCAGAGCGATATCTAGCTAAGCTATTTGTTAAAGCAGTTAAAACACCTTTCTCTTTGCAATGGTTTGGTAAATCCTTAATTCATAATAAAATACTAAAAGAAGCAGATATTATTCATTTACACTGGAT
>JBBSRF010000008.1:0-22413 GCA_038243335.1 Sphingobacteriales bacterium | reverse complement strand
TAGAATGTACAACAATAAACACTGGTTGAGTGACGTTGTGGCTGGTGCTGGGTTTGGAATTGCTTCCACAAAAATATCATATCTAGTTTATCCATACATTAAAAATTTATTCAGGGCAAAGCAAACCTCTAATTTGGTAATTATGCCAATGTATGGAAATGGAGAAAAAGGATTAATGGTTTCAGCGAAATTTTAATAATTAAAATCAAAAATCAACCTCTTTTAAAACCCAATTCTTTTTTGAAAAAAATTGATTTAAAAAGATTTGTATAGCACTTTATAGTAATAGAAAACTATAGTTTTATTTTCCATTTAATTTGCTGTGTTTTAAATAACAACAACTACAGAATTGCTCCATAATCAATGATTAGGTTTAACTATTAATTTATATATCAGATTCTTCAAATTGGATATTGGCTTATCGATCAACAATATGAATTTAACTTATCAGTATCTTATTACTTGCTTATTATTTATTTTAACTTCAAAGACAGTGGCTCAGACTCAAGTTAAAGACCTTAGCTACTTTATTACTACAGCTAGAGCTTCCAGTCAAAAACTAAATGATCTTCAAAACCAACGTAAATCAACAAAAATTGATAGTATGATGGTTCGATCATCAAGTGGCACACAAGTAAATGCTAATGTGTCTGGCATGTATGCTCCAACATATAAAAGTCTTGGTTATGATGCAATAATTACCAATGGCCAATCATTAGAAAGCATTCTTACATTTAGCTATGATTTATTGAATAAAAAGAAAATAAATAACCGTTTAGAATCGGTAAAAATCCTTTCTGATTCACTAAAATATATGGAGCGCATTTCTGTTTATGAGCTAGATCGAACCATTGTAGATCAGTATCTGGTTGCCTATTCAAGCCAAGAGCAATTAAACTTTAACAACGAAGTTGTATTGCTGTTAGAAAAAGAAAATGATGTGCTTAAAAAACTTACCCGAAGCAGTGTATACAAACAATCAGAGTATCTAACTTTTTTGGTAACACTCCAACAACAACAACTAGCCACCAAACAAGCTGAATTACAGTCTCAAAATGATTTTGCAACCCTGTCTTATCTTTCTGGAATTAGCGACACTACAAAAACAAAGCTTATTGAACCAAAATTAGATTATTATCCAAAAAGTACGGATAAGCGATTTTTTCTGAAGCGATTTGAAATTGATAGTTTAAAAAACAATAATCTAAAAGTCGGAATTAAGCTGAATTATAAACCAAAACTTGGTGTGTATGCTACAGCGAGATATAGTTCTTCATTAACTCTACAACCCTACAAAAATTTTGGTGGAAGTATAGGTTTCATATTTTCAGTTCCAATTTATGATGGGCATCAAAAAAAAATGCAATATGATAAGCTATCGCTTTCAGCAAATACGATATCCAGATATCAGACATTTTTTGCAAACCAACAAAACCAACAATTGAATCTTATTGTTCAACAGATTGCTCAAACAGATTTATTATTTAATAAAATAAACGAACAGATTCGATTTTCTAAAAGTTTGATTGAGGTGAATAGCAAGCTATTACACGCAGGAGATTTAAGAATTACAGATTTTATTATTGCCATCAATAGTTATCTAGCTGCTAAGAATTTGTTTAGCCAAACCGAGATTAACCGTTTAAAACTCATTAATCAATTTAATTATTGGAATAAATAAAATGAAAGGATATTCAACAGCGTCTAAAATTAGATTGATTATTATAGGAGTAGGTGTTCTAATTTTAACTTCATGTGGTAATGCTCCTATTGCAATAGAAGCTGCACCATCATTAATTACTCCGGTGCAAATTACCACCATAGCAGATAGTTCAATTACTGAGTATATAGAATTCCCAGCAGTGTCTGCATATTTGGAAAAAAGCTTTGTAAAAGCAAATATGAATGGTTATGTGAAGAAATCAACCATAAAATTGGGGCAAAAAGTGGAAAGAGGGGAGTTTCTATTTTCAGTGATTTCTAAGGAAGCACGTTCAATTGGAAGTGCGATTAATAAATTAGATTCATCTTTTAATTTTACTGGAATTTCTTCAATTAAAGCAGGTGCGCCAGGCATAATTATTCAGGTAAACCACCAAAATGGAGATTACGTACAAGATGGAGAGGCAATGGCGACAATTAGTAACAGGAACAGTCTTGTATTTTTGTTAGATGTTCCTTATGTATTTAATCAGTTAGTTTCAACGAATAGAAATATGGAGATCAAACTTCCAGATGGTAAAACATTATTAGGTTCGGTTTCTGGCACTATGCCATCGGTTGATTCATTGGCGCAAACACAGCGATTTATTCTCAAAGTTGTTGCGTTAGAGGGACTGCCCGAGGGATTAATCGGCTCGGTAAAATTGACAAAATTATTCCATCCTTTGGCACAGATCCTTCCAAAAAACGCGATTTTGTCTAATGAAACAGCAGATGAATTTTGGGTAATGAAATTAATTAATGACTCAACTGCAGTGAAGATAAGAGTAAACAAGGGAATAGAGGGTAAAAACACAACTGAAGTGATGAGCCCTAAATTTTTAAAAACCGATAGAATTATCATTACAGGAAATTATGGTCTTGCAGATACAGCAAGAGTTAAAATACAAAAATAAGCATGAAGAATTTTTTTGTAACCTTTAAAAATCCTATTCTCGCTTTGATGATGATCATCATTACTGGCGGTGTATATTCTTTTATGCAGTTAAAAACTGGGCTCTTTCCAGAGATAACTTTTCCAAAAATTAAAATTATCGCTGATGCTGAACTACAACCAGTAGAGAAAATGGTAGTTACGGTTACTCGACCTTTGGAAGATGCAATTAAAAAGGTGCCTAACCTTCAGTTAATTAGAAGCACCACAAGCAGAGGGAGCTGTGAACTCTCCGCATTCATGAATCCGGAATCAGATATTGACCTCAGTCAACAGCTCATCGAATCCCAAATTGCCAAAATTAGGTCTGCTCTTCCAGCCGGTGTAAACGTCTCCGTTGAGAAAATGAATCCCTCAATCTTACCAGTTAGCGGCTATAGTTTAGAAAGCAATAAATATTCTCCTGTTGAATTGAAAAAAATAGCCGATTTTACTGTTAAGCCATTTTTGTCTCAAGTTGATGGTGTTTCAGAAATACGAGTAATAGGTGGTAAAAACAAAGAATTCTGGGTAGAATTAGATCAACAACGGATGCAGATCTTAGGAATAACGCCAGATCAAGTTTCTCAAGTACTTTCTCAAACTAATTTTCTAAAGTCTAATGGGTATTTAAGCGATAATAACTTTCTATACCTCTCAGTTACCGATGCTTCTGTTAGGACAATAGAAGATTTGGAAAATTTAGTCATTTTACGCAGAGGAAACAGAATTATAAAAGTAAATGATTTTGCAAAAGTAACTATTCAACAAAGTGTTGAGTATACACGAATTAATGCCAATGGAAACGATGGAGTGCTTATAGCTGTAATTAAACAGCCTAACGCTAACCTAATTGATTTGTCTAAACAAATGAGCGATAAAGTTGCCCAATTAAAAAATATTTTACCAGCTGGCATTACAGTTAAACCTTATTACATACAAGCAGATTTTGTAAACGAATCAGTTAAAAGTGTTAGAGATAGTTTACTTATTGGGCTAGTATTGGCTATTATCGTAGCTGTAATTTTTCTTCGTTCATTAAAGGCTAGCATCACTATATTAATTACAATTCCTATAACGCTCTGTTTAACTGTAATCCTTTTATATGATATTGGATATACCTTAAATATTATGACTTTAGGTGCAATCGCTGCTGCAATAGGATTAATTATAGATGATGCGATTGTTGTCGTTGAGCAAATCCATCGAACACATGAAGAACATCCTGAAAAACCAACAATAGAACTATTGGGAGTGGCCATAAAATACCTCTTTCCAGCAATGATAGGCTCTTGCATCAGTACCATCGTTATTTTTATTCCTTTTGTTTTGATGACAGGAGTTGCAGGCTCTTACTTTCAAGTGATGACCAATACAATGATCATTACTTTGGTATGTTCTTTTTTTGTAACCTGGATTTTTCTACCAGTAATTTATTTGCTATTGACAAAAGGATCTGATAAAGCCAATTCAACTAAAATAGAAATTGTTCATGATTTAAAACCGCAAAATTGGATACGTTATTTCATTATCCGTCCATATCTTACTTTTGCATTCTTATTCATATTAGTTGTATCTATCGTATTAATATTTCCACGTTTAGAAACGGGCTTTCTTCCAGAAATGGATGAAGGTAGTATCGTGCTCGATTATTCATCTCCGTCTGGAACATCGCTCGAAGAAACTGATCGTATGTTAAAAGAAGTCGAAAAGGAAATCGTCAAGATACCCGATGTAATGGCCTATTCTAGAAGAACAGGCACACAAATGGGATTTTTTATTACTGAGCCGAACAGAGGGGATTACTTGATACAATTAAAGCCCAACCGTTCCAAAAGTACAGATGAAATCATTTCTGAGATCAGGACACATATTGAAAGCACACAACCTGGACTACAAGTAGATTTTGGACAAGTAATTGGAGATATGCTTGGTGATTTGATGAGCTCCGTTCAGCCAATTGAGATTAAAATTTTTGGTAATGACGATAAGCAATTACAGGAATTAGCTAAACAGATTGCTGAAATAGTTACGACTACAAAAGGTACTGCTGATGTATTTGATGGAATTATATTATCTGGGCCATCAATAAGTATAATACCAAATTATTCTGCACTAGCGCAATATGGAATAACCCCTACTTCTTTTCAGGTACAGGTGCAAACGGCAATTCAGGGAACATTGATTGGGAATTTATATGATAAGCAACAGCTTAACCCAATTAGAATGATTTATCCTAATAGCAGAAAATTTGGGATTTCAGCTATCTCTAATATGAAGATATTTTTGACAAATGGACAAATGATTCCTATAAATAACCTTGCGAAAGTAGAGCTAAAGGAAGGTAATGCTCAGGCAGAAAGAGAAAACCTGCAAACAATTGGCGTGGTTTCTTCAAGGCTGGATAATCGTGATTTGGGGAGCGTGATGAAAGACATAAAATCAGCTATAAAATTAAAAGTAAATCTTCCATCTGGCTATCATCTAGAATATGGAGGTGCCTACAAAGAGCAACAGCAATCTTTTTCAGAACTGTTAACAATTTTAATCGCCTCCAGTTTACTTGTATTTACGGTAATATTATTTCTTTTTAGAGATTTCAGAATTGCCTTTTTGATTATTTTAATATCAGTACTGGGTATCTCTGGGAGTTATATTGCTTTATTCTTCACTGCAACACCTTTAAATGTGGGCAGCTATACTGGTCTTATCATGATTGTTGGTATTATAGGAGAAAATGCAATTTTCACGTTCTTGCAATTTAAAGAATCGCTAAAAGAAAAGAATGTAGACGATGCAATAACTTTTGCAATATCAACACGTTTGAGGCCTAAACTAATGACTGCCTTAGGGGCTATTATTGCACTGATGCCGCTCGCATTAGGTATTGGAGCTGGTGCTCAACTTCACCAACCCTTGGCAATTGCTGTAATCGGCGGATTTTTAGTCGCCCTACCACTCTTACTAATTGTATTACCTACATTAATACGCAAATTATATAAAAATAAATCTCATAGCAATGGAACGATTTGAGGATGAAAAGACAACTTTAACAATTGCCAAAAAACATATCCATTTGGTATTAATTCTGGCTTTAATTGGGTTCATCATTTTAACTTGGAGTGTAGTTACCTATCCTACACAAAAACTTGATCTTTGGTTTTCTTTAGAAGTTCAGGAAAGAGCTAATGGTTTTATGGACTGGTTAATGGTTACCATCAGTCTTTTTGGGATTACAAAATGGTCAATCATACTGGTGGTACTTGTATCGCTTATCTTTTTAGGATTGGGAAGAAAAAAAGCATCGCTCTTCACATTATTTACACTTTTAACTGGTTTAGTAACTGCTTCAGTTAAATATTTTGTAAATCGTTTGAGACCATCTGTCCGTGTAATTGAAGAGACGAGTCGCCAAAGCTACCCAAGCGGTCATGTAACATTTTATACTGTCTTTTTTGGCTTTATAATCTACCTGATATGGTCACTCAAAGTTATCCGTTTTTCTATTAAAATAATTGTTTCATGCATCAGCTTTTTTATGCTAGTTTCAATATCACTATCAAGAGTTTATCTTGGCGCTCATTGGTTAACAGATGTACTTGGTGGTTATTGCCTTGGAGTTATGTTATTGTATGGTTTGGTATACCTGTATAATTTTGAGGGTGTAATGAAATCATAAATAAAGCAATTAAATGAAATGGGAATTAAATTATTTTATTCTTTCACTTACAGTGCTAATTGTAAAATGAAATTTTTAAATGCGCTGATTGTTGACTGTAATTTTTTTTTGAAAAAAAAATATATAACGAATAACTAGGGCAACAAGTGCCCAGTATTTTCTATTACGCATTATAATTTAAAAAAATATCATAAAAATGAGTAGCAATACAGATCATTCTTCAACATTACAATTGTTTTTCTTTGCTGGTGTTATGATTGCTTTTTGGCACTCAGAACTATTCTTTAAATTGGTTTCTTATAAAGATAAATGGCAACATACTTTATTAAATCTTCACTTTTTAGTAACTGCAACATTGATACAATTACCCCTTACTTTTTTAGTGTTAAAAGTTGGGGATTGGACCGCATTAAACAAATGGGGAATGATCTATCACTTACCATTTTCTCAGCATTTTTTTGTTAAATTTCTTGCAGGAATATTTCTGATGGATTTTTGGGAATACGCATATCACTATGCTATGCATAAATTTGGATATTTATGGAAAATTCATTTAATTCACCATACTGACAGAACTTTAGATGTATCTACTACGATTAGGGAGCATCCAGCTGAAACATTTGTTAGGGTAAGTTTTATGGTACTAACAGTTTTTATTACTGGTGTTCCAATTGCCATTCTTTTACTTCGACAGTTTATCCAAAGTTTTTTAAATATTGCTTGTCATACTTCTATCTCTTTGCCCGAAAAGATAGAAAAATATTTAAATTATGTGTTCATCACTCCAGGCTTACATAAAGTACATCATCATGAAAGTATGCCTTACACTGATTCTAACTTTGGAGACATACTTTCAATTTGGGATAGATTATTTGGCACTTACAGAACGCTTGAACAATCAAAGATTTGTTATGGAATAGATACGGTCAAAGTAAATGAAATAACTACTTTTTCACAGTTACTAATTTATCCTTTCAAAAAAGAAAAGCTAGAAACAAAAAATCTTGCATCAAAACAGATTGGTGCAGAGATCAAAGAAACTACTTTATAAAAGTTTAGCTATATATCTTTTTATTTTACCATTTAATGTAGTCTGCTTTTTATGTTAATCTTTTTTAGTCTTTAAAATTTAAATAATTCTTTTCATCAATATAATTTTGATTTTAAATAAAATCACTTCTTACCCTACATCAATAAATTAAATTTTAGTCGAGCTTATATTTGTATCAACAAATAAGGAACTATGGCACAAACAACACTACATAAAGCTAACACTCGAGGAGTGGCGGATCATGGCTGGTTAAAAAGTTATCAAAGTTTTAGTTTCGCAGGATACTATAATCCTGAACGAATGAATTTTGGAGCTTTAAGAGTTTTAAATGATGATATCGTAACTGGAGGAAATGGTTTTGGAGAACATCCACATGATAACATGGAAATAATTTCTATCCCGTTAGAAGGAGAGTTACAACATAAAGATAGCATGGGAAATACTGCCACCATTAAAACTGGAGAAATTCAAGTAATGAGTGCGGGAACTGGAATTTACCACTCTGAGTATAATGCCGATTCTAAAAATCCTGCGAAATTTTTACAGATTTGGTTATTTCCAAACAAAAGAAATGTAGCCCCACGTTACGATCAAATCTTATTAAATGATACCGATAAACGGAATGAATTTGTTCAAATTTTATCGCCAAATGCTGATGATGCCGGCGTTTGGGTTTACCAAGATGCGTGGTTTAATACAGGCAAATTTAATGCTGAGGTAACTAAAACTTATACCTTAAATAAAAAGGGGAATGGCGTTTATATATTTTTATTAAAAGGAAAAGTTGAAATAAATGGTCAACTATTAGAAACTAGAGATGGTTTCGGGATTTGGGAAACTGATAATTTTGAAGTAAAAGCTATTAAAGATTCAGAATTTTTATTGATTGAAGTACCAATGGAATTCTAATTATTTTAATAAAGATTAACCTTTTATTTCTATTTGTTAAATCCTTATTTATAAGTTGCCGCTAACTTTAATGCATTATAGGCATTAACTATACCCCCACTAACACATAAATCTGCAAAAGGAATGGTTACAGAATCAGTTCCTTTCAAAGTAGTAATGTTATGATTTACTTTAACTACTGATTTTATAATAATTTCTTTAACCTGAACAGCTGTTAATTTTGGATAGTAAGAACGAATCAAAGCTGCTAATCCAGTTACTACAGGTGCTGCCATGCTTGTACCATCTTCTTCTGCATATTTATTATTATCAGGTATGCTAGAATTTATGCGTACGCCTGGTGCAAATACATCAACTGCTGTTTTACCATAGTTTGAAAATGATGCTTTTAGCGTTTCATCGTCTTTATAGTCTGATGCCCCAACAACTAGATAAGAACTAGCAATTTTGCCATCTAAATATTTTCTTGTAGGAAAATTAGGTTCCTTATCTATATCAGCATTATCATTACCAGCAGCTTGAATTAATAAAACATCTTTACTAACTGCATATTTTACAGCCTCATCTACAATTGCCTTGTTAAAAGAGTAAGCTTTACCAAAACTCATATTTAAGACTTTGGCGCCATTGTCTGCCGCATAACGGATGGCATTTGCCACATCTTTATCTCGTTCATCGCCATTTGGTGTGTTTCGAACACCCATAATAAGTACATTATCTGCAACGCCTTTAATGCCAATATCGTTTGTCCTATCTGCACCAATAATTCCAGAAACATGTGAACCATGTAATGCATCTGGACCTTTGATATCGTTATTACCATAAAAACGTTCTGCAATATTGTTTTCATCGTCGCCTACTATAGCCCTTGGATTGTAATCTAAATTTAAATTATATTTTACTTCCTCTGAGTATTGTTTATAACCTGCCAAAATTTGACCTTCATAAAAACTTTTATAATCTGTGTCATTTAAAATATCCAACAAAGTTGCTCTCATACGTTCTTCTTGCTCTCCTTGTGGTTTAAATTTTTCAAAATCGGCAAGCGTAGGCTCCGCTACACCTATTTTTTTTACCAATTGTTCTAATACATATTTAAAACCTGAAACACCTTGCAAATTACTTTTTGCTGTAACTAATCTATTTTCTAACTCAGTACGATTAATGATAAAAGCATCGTATTCAGCTTTGTCTTTTGAGGGTACCGTTTCTTTTGTTAAACCTGCAAATCGGATATTATCTCTACGAACCAAACGTGTGAGCTCTAAAGCCTCATACTCAACAGATGTGCCATCTTTACCACCTAAGAAATTCCATCCATGTACATCATCAATATATCCATTTTTATCATCGTCTATTCCGTTACCAGCTATTTCTTTTTTATTAGTCCAAATTACGTGTTTTAAATCTTCGTGATTCAAATCTACACCACCATCTAAAACTGCCACAATAACTGGCGAAGACTTTTTTCCCTTTAATAATTCCCTATATGCTTTTTCAGTACTAATACCAAAAGTTGAATCTAATTTTAAATCTAAATTTTGCCAATTTGCTTTTCGCTGTGCAAAAGAGACAAAAGGTAGTAATGCAACTAATGCAAGAACTAATAAATTCTTAAATATATTTTTATTCATAACTGATTTCATATTTTCTATTCCTATAAAGGGGGAATAATTAATTTAGTTTTCTTCAACAATTATACCATAATTCTCTAATAAGCCAATTAGCCTATCTGCAGAGAATTTAGCTTTTCTGAGTAAATTTTTTTCGGGATCTATGGTAAAGTTATAAGATGAAACAAAACTTGTGCTACTTAAATTGCTGCGCATAAAAACTGCTGTACTTAAATCGCATTTTTCGAAAATTGCTGAAGTTAAATCAGCTTCAGAAAAATCAGTTCCTTTTAAAGAGCAGTTGATAAATCTAGCTTTGCGATTTTTCTTTTTCATGAAGGCAGCATAATCTAAAATACAGTTAGAAAAATCTATGCTAAACAGAAAATCTTTGGTATGCGAAAAATCTACACCTATCATTTTACATCCATCAAAATGCACTTTATCAAAACCATTATGCCCAAATTTAACCATACTCAAATTGCAATGCTCAAAGGTGCATTTTAGAAAATCACAACCTAAGAAAATCGCTTCTGTTAAATCACAATTTTTAAATGTACAATTATCAAATTGTGTATCTATACTCCCTATTTGAGGTAATGAAGTTTTTTCAAATATTTGATCTATGTAGTAAAAGCTTTCTTGCGATTCCATATGAATTTAAAGGCTGCAAATTAGCAATTATAGTGTGAAGCTGAGAAATATATTAATTTGTAGTTTTAATAAAAAATCATTGTGGTTTTATTTCCATATTTACCAAATGGAAGAACACTTGGTTTACAGCCTAGGCACTCAACTCGTTAAAGTTAAACCAATAGATAAAAATTTATATCGAGTAACAGTTGATAATCGACCAATTGGGCATATCAGAAAAAAAGATGGAGGTTGGATGATGGAAGAATATGCAAAAGAAGAACTTACTGCAGAAACCGTACAATTAATTGGCGATAAAATTGACCGATTGCCATGGCAGTTTACACAGTAAGTTCTAAAAAATTTATGCTGTAGTTTTATCTAAAAGCTTTTTAATTCTACTCTCGATATCATCTAAATCAAATGGCTTACTGATGTATTCATCTGGCGTTGCCATTTCGCTATTTTTTTTATTAGTAACATTTGCAGACATCACAATAACTGGAATATGTTTGGTAAACATATCGTTCTTTAAGTCGTGACAAATTTCTATTCCATTACCATCTGGTAACATTACGTCTAAAATAAATAAATCAGGAATAGAATCTTTTAACTTTGCTTTCATTTCTTTAACTGTAGATGAAAGTTGCAATTCATATCCTTCGTCTTTCAATAAAAATTCGATGATATAACCTATATCCTTATCATCTTCTAAAATGTGTATACGTTTTTTCATCTTGCGATAACAAATGAAAAGTCAGTTTGTTTGAAAATAATTTATTTATTTAATGTTGTATCTGAAATTAAATTACTTTCCTCAAAATTTAGTCTATGGTAACCATATGCGCAAAACAAAAGCAAAATTGTAATTGTAACCCAGAGTAAATTATAACCTAATTTTTCTGCTAAATAAAAACCTGCAATGGGTGTTATTTGAGCCGCAGACCAAGCGATAGAAAAGCCAGCTGCATACTGACCTCGATTAAACACATTACTTCTCTTTATTACAAATGTATTGATAAAGGGCATGGAAAGCATTTCTCCAAAAGTAAAACAAATTACACTTAACAGACCTAAAAATATGGGTATAGACTTAGGGATCATTAAAAAAGCAAAAGATAGACTGACAACTAAAACACCTGCCACTATATAAAACTTTGGAGATCTTTTATTTTCTATTTTAGTTACAATAATCATTTCTAGTAAGGCAATAATAGCACCATTTACACCTAAGATTAGACCAATTATAGCTTCATCAATGTGCCATTCTTGTTTAAAAAAAACAGGAACTACGCGGAACATTAAGAAAAAACAAGTCGCGAAAATGGTTGTTAATAGGATAAATTTAATGAACAGTTTATCTTGCCAAGGTTTACGTATAACTATATCTTTTGTTTTTTCGATCACTTTCTTTCTGAAACCTTTTACAGCTGGCAAAAGCATAAAAATTGCTACACCAACAAGAATACTGACTACGCCATCTACAACAAACAATAGTTTGTAATTAATCGATGCAATTATACCACCAATTGCTATTCCAAAAGAGAAGCCAATATTTGTGGCCAATCGATTTAGCGAGTAAGATCTAGTTTCTTTTCCTGGAGCGGAATAAGCTGCAATTGCCGTAAAATTTGCAGGCCGAAAGGCGTCATAAAAAAAACTGATAAATAAAGACATGATGCAGAGCAGCGTAAAATTATCTATTTGAGAAAAAACTAAAAATAAAATCCCACCAATTACTGAGGAAACAATTTGAACTGGTCTAAAGCCAAACATATCTGTTAGTTTACCTCCTGCTGTTGACCCTAAAATCGCACCTGCACCAAATAAAGAAATAATTATACCGGCATCTGATTCTGGCCGATGTAGAGATTGAGTAACATACAATCCCATAAACGGAACAGCCATATAACCGCAACGATTAAGTAATATCACACAACTTAATAACCACGATTCTCTACTTAAACCCGTATAAGAAGTTTGATAAGCTTTAAAAATTTGTTGAAACATTAAAGATGACTTGGCAATCAAAAATAGACATTTGCTTGTAAAATCCTACGTATAATTTCTGTATTTTTGACTTTGCTCAAAATTACAAATACAATAAAGCACATCACATGTCAACAGAAATAAAATGCCCTAATTGCAGTCATACTTTCCCTCTTGAAGCAGCTATGACCGAAGATTTTAAACAAGATATGAGAAAAGAGATGCTCGCATATAAAAAACAAAAAGAAGCAGATTTTCTGAAGAAAGAAGAAGCATTTGAGCAACAAAGAAAACAACAAGAAGATATATTTGACAAACAGAAAAAACAGCAAGAAACCGTTTTTGAGCAAAAATTAGCACAAGAAAAAACTGCAATGCAAGCAAGCTTGTCAGAAAATTTGAGAAAAACCATTAGTGCAGATTTTGAGAATCAACTAAAAATGTCTGAAGAGGCGAAAAAAGAAAGCGAAGAAAAGCTAAAATTGGCTCGCATTAAAGAAATAGAATTTTTAAAAAAGGAGCAAGAAATAAAAAATCGCGAAGCAGAACTTGAATTGGTAATGCAAAAAAAGCTAAATGAAGAACGTGAAAAAATGGCCATTGATATTAGAGGGATTGAGAACCAAAGATTACAACAAGCTGAATTAGATTTTAAAATGAAGTTGGCAGAAAAAGACAAACAACTTGATGACCAAAAGAAATTAGCCGAAGAAATGAAGCGCAAAGCAGAACAAGGTTCTATGCAATTGCAAGGCGAAATACAAGAATTAATTTTAGAAGAATTATTAAGGAATACCTTTCCTTTTGATATAATTGAGGAAGTAGGCAAAGGTGTACGTGGTGCAGATTGTGTGCACAATGTACGCAACCAATACGGGCAAGAATGTGGTAAAATAATTTATGAAAGTAAGCGTACTAAAGATTTTTCGATCGAATGGATTGAGAAATTGAAGAAAGATATGCGAAGTATGGGTGTTGATGTTGCAGTTTTGGTAACTCAAGTTTACCCAAAAGGGATGGATTGTTTTGGCGAAAAAGATGGTGTTTGGATTTGCTCTTTTGATGAAGTTAAAGCTGTTTCTTACATTTTAAGAGATGGGATTGTGAAACTTTTTGGCGCTGCAAAATCTCAAGAAAATAAGGGTGATAAAATGCACATGCTTTACGATTATTTAAACGGGAATGAATTTTCTGAACAATGGAAAGCCATTCGCGAAGGATTTATGAGTATGAAATTATCTATTCAAAGAGAGCGTGACGCTATGGAGCGTTTATGGAAAAGCAGAGAAAAGCAATTAGAAAAAGTATTATTAAACGCAGCACACATTCGTGGTTCTATTGAAGGTATTTCTGGCAATGATAATATTCAATTGAGTTTAGGGGAAGATGATGAGGAATTGTTTTTAGATTAACTCTTTCCATTCCGAAGTTAAGGGGAATCTCTTTTAGCAATCTCTCTTAATAGACATAAGATTCTTAACTTCGTTCAGAACGACAGAATATTTTACAATTTTCTCACCATCCAAATGTCGCAACCAAAATGACCGGAGTTGCCAAGAGCGCAATCTAAATGTTCAAAACCAATTTTTTCGTACAAGCTAACTGATTGATTTAGTTCTGGCATGGATTCTAAATAGATATTTTCATAGCCTAATTCTTTAGCTTTTTCAAAACATTTAAACATTAAATCTCGTCCTAAACCTTTACCTCTTGCCGCTGGATAAAGATATAGTTTAACCAATTCGCAAGTTTTATCTGGCAAACCTACTGTTGGAAAAATACCACCACAACCTATAATGTTATTGTTTTCTTCAATTACCCAATAGGCTGCTTTATCATTTTCAAATAGATTTGATAAATGATTTATACTTTCATCATAATATGCTGTGCCAGGTTTATTAGCTTTAAACTCTGTTAAAACAGCCTTAATTAGTTGTCCAACTGCGGCATTATCTTTTTGTTTTATCGATCTTATTTGAGTTTGTATCATAAATTATTAAAAAAAAGTAACGCTCCAAGTTCTTTCAAATTTTTTGTTAATTTGAAGTTTAACAATCCCTTCCTTATCTTCTAGTTGTTGATTATGGTTAACTCCATCAGCAATACCACACCAAGGCTCTAAACAGATAAAATTTGCATCTTTTGCAGCCCAAATCCCAAAGTAAGAAAAATCTTTAAAATGAAAATCTAAACCATTGTAATTCTTTGTATTCATTAAAGTTATACAATCGCTATTTAAATTTTTAAAGACAAGAGCATCTTGATAAAATAGATCGTGTTTTAAATATAATTTACCATCATTTAATTTTATAGTTGATGTTTCTTCGACAATTAAATTATCCACAATGTGATGATAAGATAGCTCTTCATCTTTATTAAACTTTAGATAATAATCAGTATAAACACCTACCTTATTTAAGGGTACAGCAAATGCTGGATGACCACCAATTGAAAAATATAAATCTTTTTTCCCATTATTTGTAATTTCATAGGTACAATAAACCTTAGTTTGAATTAATTGATATTTCAAGCACAACTTAAACTCAAAAGGATAAATTTTTAAGGTTTGATCAGTAGCAATTAGTGTAAATAAGATTTCAGTTGAAGAAAGTTGTTCATATTTAAAATCCATATCTCTAGCAAACCCATGCCTATGTAATTCGTAAATTTCATCTTCAAACTTATATTGGTTGTTTTTTAAAGCCCCTATTATTGGAAATAAAACTGGACTATGTTTACCCCAAAACTTCGAATCGCCACACCATAAATACTCAGTACCGCTATCAACACCTTTTACACTTTGTAATTCAGCTCCTTTTCTAACAAACGTTAAACATAGGTGTTCATTTTCTATATAGATTGACATTTACCAAAAATATATAATCAATTTTGAATTAGGTAACTTATCTGTTTTAAATAATATTTATTTTCGACCTCAATTTGTAACTTCTCGTCGTGTGGTTCCATTAAATCAATTACTCAATCACAATACATATATCCTTAAAAAATAGGTTAAGGATTGTAGTTTCCTAAAGTAAAGCCAAATGGAATTTTAGTGTTTGCTGTTGCATCAAAAACTATTGTTTTAAAACCTTGCCACAACTCTTTTCTGTTTCAGATAATTATTTTGTCACCATATTCCCACCAAAAAGGTTAACATGTGGTTTAATAACATCAATTTTCCAATTACAGCATGCACATGCTTACTATAAGTTAGTGAACCATACGCTAACACTTAAAATTTATTTATAATATTTATGATAGGATTGTGGGTTTTCATCGAAAAAAAATTTTGAATTTCGTTGAGATAAAAAAATAATTCTGTATCCAGATCTTTTAGTTTCTCTAAGATTTTTTAGCTATAAATTAAAACAATTGTACCAGAAATAATCAAAATTACCCCTATAATACCGATTGTATTTATCTTTTCATTCAAAAAGATTACAGAAAGAATTATCGCAATCGCCACACTTAGTTTATCAACAGGGGCAACCTGCGAAACTTTTCCTATTTGTAAAGCTTTAAAATAGAATATCCAAGAAAGCCCTGTGGCAACTCCAGATAAACAGAGAAAAATTAAGTTTTGCTTTGTAAGCATATTAAAAGTCGCTACACCACCACGAAAAAAAGCAATTCCCCATGCAAGTATCAAAATAATAACTGTTCTTATAGCAGTTGCGAGATCCGTATCAACCCCTTTGATACCGACCTTGGCAAAAATTGCTGTTAACGCAGCAAAAAAAGCAGAAAGTAATGCAAAAATCCACCACATAATTTATTTGTTAATTGGATAAAATTACAAAAATAGTATGAGCTAAATTTAGTGTTTAATTATTCTTTAATTCTAATTGAACCTATTGATTTTTAAATTTTTTTATACCTGAAAAATTACCGTTTTCTCCTAATTTTTATGCTATACGAAACAAACTGGTTCTATTTAGCAACCCCTTCGCCATTATAAACGCTTTCTTTTTTTGAATATCCTTTGCCGAAGGCAAACGCCAAGACAGCACTAATTATATATCCTTTTTAAACGCTTCTTTGTGAAATAAAAGATTGCAACTATTTTCTTTAGATAGCTTTTAGGAATCTAAAATTTCAGTAACCGCACCAATTTTTTCTGGTGTTGTGGGGTGGGGATTCCCTCCTATCCTATCAGCACTTTCTTTTAATATAAAAGCATTGGAAAAAACAATTGTCCATTTACCAACTACTCCTGTCAAAGCTCTAAGATTTGAATAAAACCTATGTAAATAAAAAAAGCTCCAGATTTCTCTGAAGCTTTTGGTGGGAAATGAGGGGTTCGAACCCCCGACCCCCTCGGTGTAAACGAGGTGCTCTGAACCAGCTGAGCTAATTTCCCTTTTGGCTTCCTTCAACGTTAAAACTTAATGAATGTTCCATCGTTTTGGGATTGCAAATATAGTGTCTTCAATCAATTTTGCAAAAATTATTTTACTTTTTTTAAGAAAGCACCTCTTCTAGTACTTGATGTGATTTAATTTGACCAAAAGAAGCTGTATGTAAAGTATAGTAAACCAATATTTTATCTAAAATTAACCTTCTATTTTTATTCTCTAATTTTATTTCACTTAACCTATCTAAAGAAACGGATAAAAGCAATAAAAAGTAATCTGCATCAGATTTATCTATAAAATAAGGATGAATTGGCATTAAAGAGGTGAACCCCCCTTCTTGTAAATCAAAATATTTTTGATCATTTCGAGTTTGTTCGTGTGGAGCAAAACCTAAAAATCTAGATAACTTTAACAAAAAAGCTAAATGGAAATTTACACTCGGCTCATCCGTTTCATCAAACCAACTAATCGCATTGTAAATAAAATCAAATAAATTGTCATCAGCATTTTGCTGCCGAATGCTTTTATACAAAACTTCATTTAAAAATTGAATAATCGTATTTTTAACTATATCATATGGAATTGATTTAAAAACAGGAACTGGTCTAGCTTCAGCTACGCGTTGTATCTGCGAACTTATTTTATGATAAACAACCATTTCTAATAAATGTAATGGTTGCAAAATATTGATTGAAATTTTTGCTTTAGGCTTTTTTACTCCATTGATGAGGTAAGATTGAATACCAAACTTATCTGTAAAAACCTGCACAATTACACTGCTTTCGCTATATAAAGTAGTTTTTAAAACAATTCCACGGATTTTATGAAGCATTTGCTAGATGAGCTTTGGCACAAAAATAATCAATCCGATAACTAAAGCGAATAAACTTGCAACTAAAACCGCAGCAGCAGCTAAATCTTTAATTGCCCCAGCTTTGTAATTTTGCTCAGGATAAACTAAATCTATCAAAACTTCTATCGCTGTATTAAGTAATTCTAAAATAACAACTAAAGCAACAGCTAAACTTAACCATAACCAGTCAGATAAATTCAGTTGAATATATAAGCCTAAAACGAATACAGCAATAATAAAAAAACAATGAATTTTAAAATTAATTTGAGTTTTAAAAGCATAGGCTAATCCTTTAAATGCAAAAAGAAAACTTCTTAATATCTTATTCATCTTGAGTTAAAATTACAAGAAATTTGTTTCAATAAGCATTATTGTCAGCTAATTAATAAAACAAAATAATTCATTTCGTGTTTAAATAGCACAAATTATAAGCTTAGATTTTGCATTAAGCCATTTTTATAGTTTCTTTACTTTTTATAAATAGTAGTTGATTATGTGGGCAAAACTCTCTAGAGTAATACTTCAAAACCGAATTTTAATTATCCTTTTCTTCATAGCTGCTACAGTTTTTATGGCTTACCATGCCAAAAATCTGAAACTTTCTTACGCAGGTAGCAAAATTTTACCATTAACAGATTCTGTATTTATTAAATATAATGCTTTTAAGAAAACCTTTGGTGAAGATGGAAGTGTAATGGTTTTGGGTGTTCAAAGTGCTGATATCTATAAAAAAGAAAATTATAACAAGTGGGCACAACTGTCTAATGAAATTCAAAAGCTAAAAGGAATTAAGGGTGTTTTGTCCATCGGTAAGTTATTTGATCTTCAGAAAGACACAGTTAACCAAAAATTTGTAGTCAACCCAATTCCAAGTACGCTGCCTACAACAGATGTAGAGATGGACTCCTTAAAAAATAAAATACAAGGAATGCCATTTTATAACGGGCTTTTATTTAATAAAGAAAGTAATGCTACTTTGATGGCTATCACATTTGATTCTAAAATATTAAACTCTGTTGCAAGAAATCCAATACTTAAAGAAATTGAAGCAAAAGCTGATGAATTTAGCAAAAGCACTAATATTGAAGTTCATAAATCGGGCTTACCATTTATAAGAACAGCTACCAGCAAACTCGTTTCCAACGAATTTGTGCTATTTTTAGGTTTATCTATCTTAGTCTCCGCATTGATCTTGTTGGTATTTTTCAGAAGCTTTTACGCTGTTTTCTTCCCTATTTTAGTAGTAGTAATGGGTGTAATTTGGAGCATAGGAACTTTAGTCTTATTCGGTTATGAGATTACCATTTTAACAGGATTAATACCGCCATTAATTGTAATTATTGGCATTCCAAATAGTATTTTACTACTCAATAAATATCATGGAGAACTTAAAAAACATGGAAACAAGCAACAAGCGTTAAGTATTACGATAGAAAGAATTGCCGTTACTACCCTAATTGCAAATGTTACTGCCGCAATTGGGTTTGGTGTTTTATATTTTACCGGGAGTGAGTTATTAATGCAATTTGGTAGCGTTGCAGCATTAAATGTAATGTTTACTTGGTTAATGTGCTTATGTTTAATTCCAATTATCTTTAGTTATTTGCCTGTACCAAAAGGAAAAGCGAATGCGCCGCATGCTCCTAGTTTTTTAGATAAATTATTAGAGAAAACAGATATTTTGGTTCAAAACAAAAGTGTTTTAATTTACTTAGTCACTTTGGTAATTACATTAATTTCTTTAATTGGCATTTATAAGATTAATATTAATGGGTATGTTGTAGATGACTTACCAAAAAGTTCATCAATTTTAACCGATCTAAAATTTTTCGAAAAGAATTTTGAGGGAATTTTACCATTAGAAATTAGTGTAGATACCAAAAAGAAAAATGGAGTTTTAAGTATTTCAACTTTAAATAAAATTGATAGAATGGAAAAGATGATCGCATCTTATCCAGAGTTCTCTAGATCTATTTCACTTAATACCGGCTTAAAATATGCATCCCAAGCATTTTACAATGGCGATTCATCATTTTATCGTTTACCAACAGAAATAGAAAAGAATTTTATTTTACTTTATGCTGCAAATTCTGGCAAAGGAAATGGAAACATGTTAACCAACTTTGTAGATAAAGATAAACAAACTGCACGTGTTAGTTTTCAAATGGCGGATGTAGGCTCTAAACGATTAGATCAATTGTTAATAGAACTTAATCCGCGGATCGACTCTATACTTAATCCAAAAAGATTTAAGGTAGAGCTAACAGGCTCAAGTATAATTTTTTCAAAAGGAACCGATTATTTGCTAGAACATTTATTCGAAAGTATTGGTTTAGCTATTATACTAATCTCTCTGCTTCGTCTCGCACAGTTTAAAAGCTTAGGCATTATGTTCATTTCTCTTTTACCTAATATCGTTCCATTAATTATTACTGCAGGACTGATGGGGTTTTTCAACATCCCGTTAAAGCCAAGTACTATTTTAATTTTCACTATCGCGTTTGGCTTAGCTTCAGATCAAACCATTTATTTCTTAACTAGATATCAGCAAGAACTAACACTAACCAATTACAGTGTTGCTAAAGTGGTTTCAGACACCATAAAAGAAACAGGAGTGAGCATGACGCATATTGCATTAATCTTATTTTTTGGATTTGGAATATTTACAGCATCAACCTTTGGCGGAACAGTAGTTTTGGGTTTACTACTGTCTATAACTTTAATCGTGGCTTTAGTTTTCAATCTAACTTTATTACCAGCATTAATGCTTTGGTTGGATCAAAAGAAAAATAGAATTTTAATAACAGATGAAGATTTAGCGATGAACAGGAGTAAGATTGATGAATTTGATTTAAAAGCTTAATAAAGGGCTGATTAAGATCAGCTAACTTTAACGCAAAATATTAATACTTATAATTTCTATTTAATTGTATTGATAAATAACATTATATTGATTCTTCTTCAACTGTGGTAACTTTCGATACGGGTTGTAATTCTACTTGTTTTCCATCACTATTAACTTTTTTTGCAAATAAAATTGGGTAAAGAAACATAAAAGAGCCAATAATGAATAATACCCCTGCAACGCCTAAAACAAATTGAGCACCGGTAATTTCTTTACTGCTCATTATTTGACCAGCCACAACTGCTAAAACACCTAATATTATTAAATATACTGCTTTTTGTAACTTCAAAACTTTAATCATGATTTTTAACGTTAGTTTTTTTTGTAATAAATATAACAAAGATTAAACAAATAAGTTCTAGCATCATGTAAAAAATAAAAACAATAAGTGCATACCTTTTTACTAGCCTTTTAATAAAAACAGAGGAAAGTTATGTTTTGAATTGCAAAATGCATAAAACAGAGCCCAGTTTCAGACCTCTTTTCTATAAAACAAATTATCTTTAAACTACCATAATTCATTCTAAAACCATAACTTTGCATCCTTAATTTTTTAAGATACTTGATTGATGTATAGGGAATTTAAAACTTTAGAACTAGCGAAAATAGGCGAAGAGATACTTGCATTTTGGAAAGAAGAAATGATATTTGAAAAAAGCATTTCTACTCGCTCAAAAGCTAAACCATTTACTTTTTACGAAGGTCCACCTTCTGCAAATGGAATGCCCGGTATTCACCATGTAATGGCTCGTGCTATTAAAGATATTTTTTGCCGTTATAAAACCTTAAAAGGTTATCAAGTTAAACGCAAAGGCGGATGGGATACGCATGGTTTACCAATTGAACTTGCTGTAGAGAAAAAATTAGGCATCACTAAAGATGATATAGGAAAGAAAATTTCTGTTGAGGCATATAACTCCGCCTGTAAAGAAGAAGTAATGCGCTATACTGACGTATGGAATGACCTAACTGAAAAAATGGGTTATTGGGTTGATTTGCAAAAACCCTACGTTACTTACCACAATGAATATATCGAAACCCTTTGGTGGATTTTAAAATCGTTCTACGAAAAAGGTTTATTATACAAAGGTTACACAGTACAGCCTTATTCTCCAGCTGCCGGAACAGGATTAAGCTCACATGAGTTAAACCAACCTGGAACCTATAAAGATGTAAGTGATACTACAATTGTTGCACAGTTTAAAGCAATAGCTGATACTTTACCTGCAGCGCTAAAAGCATTTGGAACAGTTCATTTTTTAGCTTGGACAACTACACCTTGGACTTTACCAAGCAATACGGCATTAACAGTTGGTCCGAAAATAGATTACGTATTAGTAAAGTCTTTCAATCAATATACATTCGAACCAGTTCAAGTTATTTTAGCAAAAGCATTAGTAGGCAAACAATTTGCTGGCAAATACTTTTTAGCAGAAGATGCTGAAGATTTTAACAACTACAAAGCAGACGATAAAAAAATACCATATCAAATATTAACAGAATGCAAAGGCGCTGATTTAGTGAGTATTAAATACGAGCAATTATTAACCTATGCTTTACCATACCAAAACGCAGAAAATGCATTTAGAGTAATTTTAGGTGATTTCGTAACTACTGAAGATGGCACTGGGATTGTTCACACGGCTCCTACTTTTGGTGCTGATGATGCTCGAGTAGCGAAGTTAGCAACACCAGAAATTCCACCGATGTTAGTTTTAGACGACAAAGGTAACGCCGTTCCACTAGTTGATTTGCAAGGAAAATTTATCGCTTCTTTAGGCGGTAATT
>JBBSRF010000007.1:0-22728 GCA_038243335.1 Sphingobacteriales bacterium | reverse complement strand
TTTTTTAATTTTAAGTCCACCGCTAATTTGCAATTTTTTACTCATTTGGATGATGGATAAATTTATGAAAATTGGCAAAGCACCAAATGCAATGATGATGATGCTAGATATAGGAATGATTATAGCCATTGGAACACTTATCTATTTTCCTTTTATTGTATTATTAGGTATGCTTTGGTTAAGCCTAATGCTTTATCGCTCTTTTAGTTGGAGAGAATGGATTGCTGGCTTAATTGGATTTTTTACAATTTTCTTTTTTATAGCAGTATACTATTATTGGAATGATAATATAAACCAATTTTATCAAATTTGGCAACCCTTAGCTAACAGTTTCCCATCCATACTTCAAATAAATTATGATGATTATATAGTGCTGCTTCCACTTGGTTTAATTATTGTATTAGCAACACTTCAACTCCGCGAGAATTTTTTTAGAAGTTTTATCAGTACACGAAAAGCATTTCAAATGTTATTTTTCATTTTTATAATAACAATTGTTAGTTTTTACACTAAACAAGACTTCAGAGTATATCACTTTTTATTAAGCGTGCCGCCTGGGGCAGTATTGTTAGCCTATTATTTTTCTAATGCTAAAAAACGTTGGATTTACGAATCGCTCTTTGGTGTGCTCGTACTTTGTATCCAATATTTTTTATTTGTTTAACTTTTTTTAACAATTTGACACCTTGAAACTTGTTAAAGATTAATAGCTTTGTGTCCTAAAGGTTAGATTTGCAGTTGAGCCTAAATTTTAAGCGAATAATGTACAATCTGGTTATAGACATTGGGAATACTTACACTAAGCTAGCTGTTTTCAAGCAGAAAGAATTAATAGATTATCAGCGATTATCAGCATTGGATGAATCTAGTTTAAGCCAACTTATTGATAAATACCTGATTAAAAGTGTAACTGTTTCGAGTGTTAAACAGGAATTAAACGAATTAGAAGATTTTTTAAAGCAAAAGGTAAATTATATTTCATTTACTACTGCAATAACAGCAGGTGTAAAGAATAATTACCAAACATTATCAACATTAGGATTAGATAGATGGGCAAAAATTATTGCGGCACATCGTTTAAATCCAGGTGAAGCTTGTTTAATTATAGATGCAGGAACTTGTATAACTTATGATATATTGACGTCAGAAAGTGAATACTTTGGAGGTAGTATCACCTTAGGTATAAACATGCGTTTTAAAGCATTAAATCATTATACGGTTAGGTTGCCATTGATTAATTGGCCAAATCAAGATGAGAGTATTCCAGAAGGTACAAATACTGAAAATGCATTGAAAAATGGTGTTTTACAAGGAGTTGTAAATGAAATTGAAGGCTTTATTGCTTTAGAAAACAAGAAGAATAAGGCCTTAAAAGTTATTTTAACAGGTGGTGATGCAGATTTTTTGAACAAACAATTAAAAAACAGCATCTTTGCAAGCCAAATTGAATATGATCAATATTTAGTTTTAAAAGGATTAAATGAAGTTATTACATTATAATATGTTCCAGAAATTGAAATATACGTTTGCAGTAGGCTTATTGCTAACAAGTCTTATCGCAAATGCGCAAGTAACAATACAATCTCCATATTCCAAATTTGGTATTGGTAATATTAAAGGGACATTATTACCACAGCTTAGGGCTATGGGTGGTATTTCTACTGCTGTAGGAAAGCATACTTTTTTTAATAATATTAATATGCAAAATCCTGCATCTTATTCAACTATTAATACTACAACATTAGATCTTGGTATAAGTGGAGGCTTAACGCAGCTTAAAAATGCCAATCTTACAGAAAAAAGTTTTAATGCTAATATTGCACATGTAGCTTTAGCTTTTCCAGTTACTAAAACGTCTGCATTGAGTTTTGGTATTCTTCCATATTCTGAGTTGGGTTATAATTTTAGAAGTACTGCTAAAGTTGGTACTACTATTGATAATCAGAAAACAGTTGATTATTTATACGCTGGAGAAGGTGGTTTAACAAAAGCATACTTAGGTTATGGTAAGCGATTTGGAGATCATCTAAGGTTAGGCGCTAACATTGAATATCTTTTTGGTAATTTAATAGAAAGTAGGTCTACAGAATATCAAAATGACCCAGGCTCAATTAATTCTCGTATACAAGGTAAAAACAGTATTGGTGGAATTAATTTTTCTTATGGTGCACAATATGATATTAGATTAGATAATAAAACTAGTATTATATTGGGTTATTCTGGCGTATCAAATTCATCTTTAAATTCTAAACAAGAAAGATATATAACACAATACAATACCATTAATGGAAGTGAAGGAACAGCTTTAGATACCGTATTAGCTATTAACAATAAACAAGCTAAACTAAAATTACCTTTAATTCATAATTTTGGTATCGCACTGCAGAAAAATGATAAGTGGTTAATAGGATTAGATTATAGAATGGGTAATTGGTCTGATCTTTCTATTGCAGGTGTTAAACAAAATTTACAAGACACTTATGGTTTCTCTTTAGGCGGTCAATTTACACCAGATTTTACGGCAATTAATAACTATTTTAAAAAGATAGAATATCGTATGGGTCTTCAATATGATAAAACTTATATTCAAATGAACCAACAAGATGTGAAACAAATGGCTGTAACATTTGGGCTTGGTTTACCACTATCAAATACTTTTGAAAGAGGAGCTTTTTATAAGATGAATATTACTGCCGAACTTGGTCAGCGTGGTAGTTTAACTAACGGGTTATTGCAAGAAAGATATATTAATTTTCATTTGGGCTTTACGCTTAATGATGCAAAATGGTTCCAAAGATTTAAATTCGATTAATGAAAAGAATAGGCATTCTGTTTGTCTTATCAATAGGATTATTATTTTTTATGTCATGCAGTGATGATGATCTTAAAAATGCATCATCTATTTCATCAAAAAAAATTACGTTGACTAAAGACAGAACACTTGGCGCTGATGTAATATATAGTGACTCAGCATTTGTTAAAGCCAAAGGTATTGCTCCAATTTTAGATAAAATTGTATCTAAAGAAGGATTGATAAGTAATGAAATGCCAAAAGGGGTTAAAATTGAATTTTTCGACCAATATCTAAGAATAACAGGCACAATTACTTCAGATTATGC
This sequence comes from Sphingobacteriales bacterium, assembly GCA_038243335.1. GTDB lineage: Bacteria > Bacteroidota > Bacteroidia > Sphingobacteriales > Sphingobacteriaceae > Pedobacter. The sequence goes on along the minus strand of JBBSRF010000007.1, from coordinate 19,609 downwards.
AATTAATAAAGAATCTGAAAGAATAACTGTTTTTAAAAAAAATGTGATTGTGGTTAATGATATCATCACTTTTAGAACAGAAGAATTAACCTGGGATGAAAATAAAAGAATGTATTTTTCTCCGGCAGGGACGGTAACTAAGAAAGATGGAAGTATATTAAATGGGACTAGTTTCTCGGCACCACAAGACTTTAGCACTTATTCTATTACAGCTGCCGCAGGTTCTACTTATGTAGACGGCGATTTATCACAATAATTAGATTTTGACTAGTATCAATTCACTTAATTATAAGGCTGCAAATCAAATTAAATTTAATGTTTTCTATTTAGGTACAAATTTGTATCTTGCGCCCTCTAAAAATAAAGTAATTAATAAATAATATGGGAGTAATGACATTCATGCGTACCAAGATGGGATATTTTCTAGTAGGAGGTATTGCAGTGGTATTAGCATTATTTGTTTTAGAACCTTTGCTTACGCAAGGTAATATGTTGGCGTCGTCTAGAAATGTTGTTGGTTCAATTGATGGACAAGACATTAAGTATGAAGAATTTAGTCCAAAAGTAGAACAAAGTATTGCACAATTCAAGCAACAATACGGTGGTAATATGAATCCGCAAATGCAAGCAATGGCTGTAGATCAGGCTTGGCAAGCAGAAATTGCAAATACAGTATTATCAAAAGAGTATACTCGTTTAGGTTTGACAATTTCTGGAGATGAACTATTCGATCTTTTGCAAGGAAATAATCCTAGCCCACTTATTGTACAGTATTTCGGTGATCCACAAACTGGTCAAGTTAATCGTGCTGGTGTAATCAGCTCGTTAAAAGCACAGTCAAAAGATCCTCAACTTAAACAACAATGGGATATGTTGCAAAGTGAAATAGAAAAACAGGCTTTACAACAAAAATATGCTAATCTTGTTCGTAATTCTATATATGTTACGTCTTTAGAGGCTACTGACGACTATGGAAATAGAAATAAATTAGCTAATTTTAAGTATGTAGATTTACCTTACAGTTCTATCTTAGATGCTGATGTTAAAATTACAGATGCTGATTATCAAGCATATTTCGATTTAAATAAAAAACGTTACGAAAACCCAACAGAGACACGTGGTTTTGAATATGTTTCTTTTAGTTTCTCGCCAACGGCAGCAGATTCTGCAGCATTAAAAGCACAGGTAGATAAATTAGCCGAAGATTTTAAAATTACACCAAACGACTCGCTGTTTGCGGCAAATAACTCGGATGTAAAAGTTCCTTATGCTTACTTAACTAAAGGCAAATTAGATCCAGCAGTTGAAGCGGAGATATTCAATTACCCAGTAGGAACATATTATGGACCTAAATTATCTGGAGAATCTTATAAATTAATTAAAGTTGTAGGTGCTAAAACTTCTCCAGATTCGGTAAAAGCTAGTCATATTTTAATTGATCCTGCGAAAGTAGGTGGAGATGTTCTTGCAATGAAACTAGCAGATTCATTAAGATCTGTATTGCAAAAAGGTGGTAATATGAGTGATTTAGCGAAGCAATACAGTGTAGACGGATCTAAGGATTCTGGTGGTGATTTAGGAACTTTTGCTCGCGGAATGATGGTTAAGCCTTTTGAAGATGCAGCATTTGATGGACAAACTGGTGAAGTTAAAGTAGTGAAATCTCAATTCGGTATTCATGTAATTAAAATTGTGAAACAAATAGGCTCATCTAGAGTAGTAAAATTAGCCTACATAGAAAAGTCACTTGTTCCTAGTCAAAAAACTAGAGATGCAGCTTATAAAAAAGCATCAGCTTTTTTAAGCGAAGTTAAAGGTGACAATTTCAATTCTTTGGCGCAAAAAAGTGGTTATACTATTGGTCTAGCAGACAAGGTAACAGCTACACAAGGTTTTGCACCAGGTTTAGATAATCCTCGTCAATTGATTAGAGATGCTTTCGAAGCTAAAAACAATGATGTTCTTGCTCAAGTTTATAATATGGATAATGGCTTTGTTGTTGCACATCTAATTAATATTAGACCAAAAGGACAATTAGCTTTAGCAGATGTTAAAACTGAAATTCAACCTTTTGTGATGAATGCTGTGAAGGCTAGAATGCTAACAGAAAAAATGAATAAAGCAATGTCTGGTAATATCGATCAAATTGCCCAAAAATTAGGCAAAACCGCTATGCTAGTTCAGAATGTTGTTTTTGCTAACCCAATTTTACCAGGTTTAGCTCAAGAGAATAAAGTGGTTGGTGCTGTATTTGGTGCTCAAGTAGGAAAATTATCTAAAGTTATAGAAGGTGATAAAGGTGTTTATGTTTTTGTTGTTGATGGATTTGCTAATCCTGCACCTATGGGTAATACCTTTAAACAAAAAGAAACAATTATGCTCGGTGTAGCTCAACGCTCTTTAGGCGGTGCTTTCCAAGCATTACAAGATAAAAGTGAGATAAAAGACAATAGAGTGAAATTCTATTAAGCTTAATTACGTAATTTTGTAACCGTTCCGATAGTTTTCGGAACGGTTTTTTTATTTTATACCTATGGATATTCAAGAAAACATTATCAATAAAGTTGCATCAAGTGGTTTAATTACACTAAATCTAGAAGAATATTTCCACAAAGGAGAGCGTTTAGTGTATGATATTAAAGACAATTTATTTCACGGACTAATTTTAAAGGAAAAGGATTTTAGAGACTTTATTAAATCACATAATTGGGTGCAATATGCTGGAAAGAATATTGCTATAATCTGTAGTGCTGATGCAGTTGTACCTACATGGGCTTACATGTTATTAGCCAATAGGATGAAACCTTTCGTAAATGATCTAGTATTTGGAGATTTGGAAACGCTAGAAACAGTGCTGTATGTTAAAGCTTTAAATAAAATTGACATCAATATTTATACTGATGAACGCGTGGTAATTAAAGGGTGTGCAGAAATTCCCGTACCAGTGTCGGCATATGTAGCAATTACATCGCTACTTACTCCAGTAGTTAAAAGTATTATGTATGGTGAGCCATGCTCTACAGTTCCGATCTATAAGCGGAAGGATTAATATTTTTGGATTACTTTTTGTTTAACTTAACTCATGAGAATAATTGTTTTAATCGTATGGAGTATGCTGATTACCTTTACTGGTTTTTCGCAAGAACTACCTTTAAAAAAAGATCCGGTTTTTAAAGAAGGAGAAGTTTTAAAATACAAGTTAAAGTATGGTTTCATTACCGCGGCAGAGGCAACCATTAAAGTATTGGCATCAGACCTTAAATTTGATAACAAGCCGACCTATCGATTAAATGTTGATGCATCTACTTCAGGCACTTTTGATATTTTTTATAAAGTTAGAGATCGTTACGATTCTTATATAGACAAAATAAACTTAACACCTTATTTTTATCAAGAAAATATCAGAGAAGCTAATTACAGGAGACAAGATAAAGCTCGTTTTTATCAAGATAGTAAAAAAGTGGCTGCAAATAGTGGTAATTTTACTGCTCCAACTAACCAAACATTCGATTTAGTATCTGCCTATTATTTTGCCAGAAGTTTGGATATTTCTAAATTGAAAACAGGTGATGAATTTAAAATTAATTATTTCTTAGGTGACGAAATTTCTCAACTGCAAATTGAGTATGTAGGTAAAGAAGTGATTAAAACTAAGTTAGGTAACATTAGGTGTTTAAAATTTAGTCCTTCTATAAAACCAGGTCGTATTTTTAAAAAGGATAGCAAGTTGTATCTTTGGATCACTGATGATGGAAATAGAGTTCCCGTAAAAGCGGAAGTAGAAATTTTAGTTGGTTCAGTTACTCTTGAGATTAAATCGGCCGAAGGTTTGAAATATCCAATAGGAAAATAATTGTTTCGTTATTTAGAAGATCAGTAAGCTTAGGATTTGACGAGGTTTAATAATCAAATAACATTGAAACAGGATACAATTAAGCATAAAAATGATAGAAGTAGGTGGTGCATTAGTACATGAAGATTTAATAAGCGAAAGCTTTGTTTGTAATTTAAATAAATGTAAAGGGGTTTGCTGTATTGAGGGTGATTCAGGTGCACCATTGGATGTGTCTGAAACTGCAATTTTAGCAGGTATTTATCCTAAAATTAAGCATTTGCTAGCCCCAAACGGAATTTTAGCAATTGAAGAGCAGGGAACTTCGGTAACAGATAATGATGGAGATTTAACCACGCCTTGCGTAGATGGTAATAAAGAATGTGCTTATGTTACTTTTGAGAATGGCATTACAAAATGCGCAATAGAAAAAGCATATGAGCAGGGTTTGATTGATTGGAAAAAACCAATATCTTGCCATTTATATCCAATTAGAATCACACAATATCCAGAATTTGATGTGCTAAATTATGATAGATGGAGTATCTGTCACGATGCTTGCTCTTTTGGAAGGGAATTAAAAGTTCCAGTTTATCAATTTTTAAAGGAGCCATTGATCAGGAAATATGGATTAGAATGGTATACTGAATTGGAAGAGAGTGTTAAAAACATTTAGAGATTAATGTTAGTGAAAATATAGTGGATCAGATTATAATCTTTGAGTTTATATAATAAATCAATTGTTATACAATTTAAACATTTCAAAAAATTAATCAAATTCAACAAAATTTATATTTAATTGCAGAGTTAATTACGTAACTCGTATTTTACAACTTTAGACCTAAGAAACATGAAAGGCATAATTTTAGCAGGCGGCAGTGGTACGCGTTTACATCCTTTAACATTGGCATGTAGTAAACAAATGATGCCTGTTTACGATAAACCCATGATTTACTATCCGCTATCTACTTTAATGTTAGCTGGTATTAGAGAAATTTTAATTATTTCTACCCCACATGATTTACCAAACTTTGAGAAACTGCTTGGAGATGGTGCAAATTTGGGTTGTAAATTCTCCTACGCCGTACAGGTAGAGCCTAATGGTTTGGCACAAGCATTTGTCATTGGTGCAGATTTTATTGGAAAAGATAAAGTAGCTTTAGTATTAGGGGATAATATTTTCCATGGTGATGGTATGGCTAAGTTATTACAAACAAGTGCTAATCCTGATGGTGGAGTTGTGTTTGCCTATCAAGTTTCAGATCCAGAACGTTATGGAGTAGTAGAATTTGATGAGCAAAAAAATGCCATTTCAATTGAGGAGAAACCACAACAACCAAAATCAGATTATGCTGTTCCTGGTTTATATTTTTATGATAATTCTGTAGTAGAGATAGCTAAAAACATTAAACCATCTCCTAGAGGGGAGTACGAAATAACCGACATAAACAAAGTTTATTTGGAGCAAGGCAAACTTAAAGTAGGCGTATTAAGTCGTGGTACTGCTTGGTTAGACACGGGCACTTTTACTTCACTAATGCAAGCTGGACAGTTTGTTCAAATTATTGAGGAACGTCAAGGTTTAAAAATTGGATGTATTGAAGAAGTTGCATATCGAATGGGGTTTATAAATGCCTCACAACTCAAATCCATTGCCACACCATTAGTTAAGAGTGGTTATGGTGAGTACCTACTTAAAATAATTAAGTAGTTATTTGAGTTAAAACTCTATTAGGCGATTCTATAACAATTTAAAAAAGTAAATACTTCCAAATACTAGATTTAAGGATTAAATAGCAAAGATTATTGTTTATGTTTGTGATGTAAATCGAAATTAATATTATAATGAAAGTCGCCTTAATTACTGGAGTCACGGGACAAGACGGAGCCTATTTAGCAGAGTTTTTATTAAAAAAAGGTTATTTTGTTCATGGCATCAAAAGACGCTCTTCCTTATTTAATACAGATAGAATAGATCATTTGTACCAAGATCAACATGATAAAGAAATTCGTTTTAAATTGCACTACGGAGATTTGACCGATTCTACCAATCTCATTCGTATTATTCAAGAAACACAACCAGACGAGATTTATAATTTGGCAGCAATGAGCCATGTACAAGTTAGTTTCGAAATGCCAGAATATACCGCCAATGCAGATGGAATAGGAACCTTACGTTTATTAGAGGCGGTCAGGATTTTAGGTTTAACAAAAAAAACAAAAATATATCAAGCTTCAACTTCAGAACTTTATGGTTTAGTACAAGCAGTTCCACAAAGTGAAAATACTCCTTTTTATCCACGTTCTCCGTATGCTGTAGCCAAAATTTATGGCTATTGGATTACAGTGAATTATCGTGAAGCTTATGGGATGTTCGCTTGTAATGGAATTTTATTTAATCATGAAAGCCCATTGCGTGGAGAGACTTTTGTAACACGTAAGATAACGAGAGCAGCATCAAAAATTGCTTTAGGCTTACAGAAATGTTTATATTTAGGTAATCTTTCAGCCCAAAGAGATTGGGGACATGCTAAAGATTATATAGAGGCAATGTGGTTAATTTTACAGCAAGAAAAAGCTGAAGATTTTGTAATCGCCACTGGTATTACTACAACTGTAAGAGACTTTATACGTATGGCCTTTGCGGAAGTGGGAATTGAAGTAGAATTTTCTGGAAAAGATGAGCTTGAAATCGGTGTGATTATTGATGTTGATCAAGAACAAATTCAAAAACTAGGACTGAATCCAAATCATCTTCATTTAGGAACTGTAGTAGTTAGGGTAGATTCCAAATATTTTAGACCAACTGAAGTAGATTTATTACTAGGGGATCCAACTAAGTCAAAGACACAGTTAGGTTGGGAACCAAAATATGATTTGCAAGCTTTAGTAAAAGACATGATGGAATCTGATTTACGCTTGATGAAGAAAGATGAGTATCTTAAATTAGGAGATTTTAAAACCTTAAATTACTTTGAGTAAAAATTACTTTATTTTTATCAAACAAAAGAAATGAGATTCATCAACTGAGCGCCATATTCATAGCTTTATAGATTGCATAAAATGCATTTGCGAATATGATTTAGCTGTGATGAGAACTATTAGGATTCTCTTTCCTTCCGATGTGAAATCAGATTTAGTTTTTCAATCGAAATAATGAATTTTTTAGTAAACAATTGCAAAATTAGCGATGAAAATATTTTAACTATATTTAGTTAAAATTTAAGCAATTTAAAGATTAATTAACTACTTACTAATCCTATCTAAATAATCTTGATAAGCCAATTTCAATCCTTCTTTAAGTTCAATTTGATGTTTCCAGCCTAATTGATGCAACTTGTTTACATCCATTAGTTTTCTTGGTGTACCATCAGGCTTGTTGGTGTCAAAAATTAATTCACCTTGATAACCAATAGTTTGCTGTATTAGCAAGGCTAAATCTTTAATGGTTAAGTCTTCACCAGTGCCAATATTAATCAAATTAGATTCGTTATAATTTTGCATTAAAAAGAAACAAGCATCTGATAAATCGTCTGCAAATAGAAATTCACGCATTGGAGTGCCAGAGCCCCAAATACTAACGGTGTGTTCTCCATTTCGCTTGGCTTCATCAAATTTTCTAATTAAAGCTGGCAACACATGCGAGTTTTGTGGATGATAATTGTCATTATACCCATATAAATTGGTTGGCATTGCCGATATAAAATTACAGCCATATTGTGTTCTATAAGCATCACACATTTTGATGCCTGCAATTTTAGCAATGGCATAAGGTTCATTAGTTTCTTCCAATAAACCTGTGAGCAAGTATTCTTCCTTTAATGGCTGTGGAGCCAATTTTGGATAAATACAACTTGAACCTAAAAATAAAAGTTTTTTAACACCATTGCGATATGATTCATGGATCACATTATTTTGTATCATCAGATTTTCGTATAAGAAATCTGCACCATATATACTGTTGGCTATTATGCCACCAACTTTAGCAGCTGCTAAAAAAACATAATCTGGCTTTTCTGTTGCAAAAAAATCAATTACAGCTTGCTGATTTTTTAAATCTAACTCAGCAGAAGTTCTGGTAATTAAATTGGCATAACCTTCTTTAACTAATTTTCGAAAAATGGCAGAACCTACCATTCCTCTATGCCCAGCAATATATATTTTTGATTTTGTTTCCAATTGTTTTAAATTAATCAGTTATAGAATGAATTACTGATAGTTAGCTTCCTCGCTATGCTCAGATTGACGAATTTGTTTATGAAGCTATAGTTTTAGTAGTTCTGCGAACGGCAAACTTTTTAACTGTAGTAATAATTGAATTAGTATCATAACCACAAAGTGCCCATAATTCAGGTTGCTCTCCATGTTCTATAAACTCATCAGGAATACCCAATCTTACCACATTGCATTTGTAATTATGATCCGCCATGAATTCTAGAACCGCACTACCCATTCCACCTTGTAAACAACCGTCTTCAATAGTAATTATGTTTTGATAGCGTGTAAAAACGTCATGCAGCATTTCTGCATCTAATGGTTTTACAAATCTTAAATCATAATGCGCTGGGTGAATACCCTCACTATTTAATTCTTTACAAGCATCAACTGCAAAATTACCAACATGACCTATGGATAATATTGCAACATCTTCGCCGTCAGCTATTTTTCTGCCTTTACCAATTGGCAAAGCTTTAAAAGAGCGTTTCCAGTCGGGCATTACACCGCTACCACGAGGATACCGAATAGTGAATGGCCCCATATTTTCTTGTTGCGCAGTATACATTAAGTTGCGTAACTCTTCTTCGTTCATTGGAGAGGCTACAATCATATTAGGAATAGAGCGCATGTAAGCGATATCGTAAGCTCCATGGTGTGTAGCTCCGTCAGCCCCAGCGAGCCCAGCTCTATCTAAACAAAAAACTACATTTAAATTTTGTATGGCCACATCATGAATAACTTGGTCGTATGCTCTTTGCATAAAACTAGAATAGATATTACAAAAAGGAACTAAACCTTGTGTGGCCAAACCTGCAGAAAATGTTACGGCATGTTGTTCAGCGATCCCTACATCAAAAGCACGTTCTGGCATTGCTTTCATCATAATATTTAAAGAGCATCCAGAAGGCATTGCAGGCGTAATACCAACAATTTTCTTGTTCATTTCTGCGAGTTCAACCATCGTATGTCCAAAAACATCTTGGTATTTTGGTGCTTGAGGTTTATCAGATATAGCTTTTTTAATCTCTCCCGTAATTTTATCAAATAAACCAGGGGCATGCCATTTAGTTTGGTCTTTTTCTGCCAAAGCAAAACCTTTACCTTTTACGGTTACACAGTGTAATAATTTTGGACCAGGAATGGCGGATAAATCTTTAATTATAGCCGCTAGTCTTTTCACATCATGCCCATCTACAGGTCCAAAATATCTAAAATTTAAAGCTTCAAATAAATTACTTTGCTTAAGCAAAGTGCCTTTTATACTTTTTTCTATTTTCTTAACGTACTTGTGTGCATTTGGACCAAGTTCAGAAAGCTTAATTAATACTTGAGATACATCCTCTCTAAAACGGTTATAGGATTTAGAAGTAGTAATACTTGTTAAGTATTCTTTTAGTGCACCTACGTTAGGATCAATAGACATACAATTGTCGTTTAAAATCACCAGTAAGTTAGAATTTTCTATCCCTGCATGGTTTAACCCTTCAAAGGCTAAGCCAGCTGTCATGGCGCCATCACCAATAACAGCAACATGTTGTCTGTCTTTTTCACCTTTGTAGTGCGAGGCGACTGCCATCCCTAATGCAGCAGATATGGAGGTTGAGGAGTGACCTACGCCGAAAGTATCATATTCACTTTCGCTAATCTTAGGAAAACCACTAATACCATTAATAATGCGATTAGTATGAAACTGATTTCTTCTTCCAGTCAGTATTTTATGGCCATAAGCTTGATGACCAACATCCCATACCAATTTATCATACGGTGTATTTAAAGCATAATGCAAAGCCACAGTTAGCTCAACCACGCCTAAACTTGCTCCAAAATGCCCTCCATTAACACTTACTACATCAATAATGTATTGACGTAATTCTTGGCAAATTTGTTCTAAATCTTGTTCGCTATATTGCTTTAAATCAATAGGATAATTGATTGTTGATAGTAAGGGTCCGGTCTTAACTTCCATTCAATGTTTAAAAATACAAATTACGGTAATTTGTTTAATATTCTTATTAAGAATCCTTTCAAATTTACATTTTAATGGTTTGGTAATTTGATTTGGAGTTATGTAAGACTTTAATTTGGTAATTAATGATAGCAAATAAATTAAACTAAAATTACATTTTTAGGGAATTTCAATGAGATAGGATGGTTTAATAATTTATATGGCACCTTAAAATTAATAATTCTTCTCACTATAGTTGCTAGACGAAGAGGGGTTTTATTAAATTTTTTATAAACAATGATACAATATTGCCTCTGTAATAAGCAGATATCTTATTCATTAGTTAATTTATGCAATGAAATAAATAATAAATTTATTATTTTTACAAAAAAACATATACCCCATAATGAAACGAGATACTTTAATTTTTGATTTAATCGATAAAGAATTAGACAGACAAGAGCATGGTTTAGAACTAATTGCTTCAGAAAATTTTGTAAGCAAACAGGTAATGGAAGCTGCAGGCTCTGTATTGACCAATAAATATGCTGAGGGTTTGCCCGGCAAACGTTATTATGGCGGTTGCCAAGTTGTAGATGAGGTAGAAAATATTGCGATTGATAGAGCTAAGCAGTTATTCGGTGCAGAATGGGTTAATGTACAACCACATTCTGGAGCACAAGCAAACGCTGCAGTAATGCTTGCTGTAATACAACCAGGTGATAAAATCTTAGGGTTTGATCTTTCTCATGGGGGTCATTTAACACATGGCTCTCCAGTTAATTTCTCTGGAAAATTATATCAACCTTATTTTTATGGGGTTAAAAAGGAAGATGGCTTAATTGACTATGCCAAATTAGAAGAAATAGCGCTAGCTGAAAAACCAAAATTAATTATATGCGGCGCATCTGCTTACTCTAGAGAATGGGATTATGCTTTTATTCGTAAAGTAGCAGATCAAATTGGCGCTTTGGTTTTAGCTGATATTTCTCATCCTGCGGGATTTATTGCTAAAGGTTTATTAGCAAACCCACTTCCACATTGTCATATTGTAACTACTACTACACACAAAACATTAAGAGGTCCGCGTGGTGGTATGATTATGATGGGTAAAGATTTTGAAAATCCATGGGGTTTAAAAACACCAAAAGGTGAGGCTAAAATGATGTCTAATTTATTAGACATGGCTGTTTTTCCAGGCACCCAAGGCGGACCTTTAGAGCATATTATCGCTGCTAAGGCAATTGCTTTTGGCGAAGCTTTAACTGATGAATATGGAGAATATATAAAGCAAGTTGCTGTAAATGCAAAAGCAATGGCAAATGCATTTCTTGCCAAAGGGTATGAGATTGTTTCTGGAGGCACAGATAATCACTTATTATTAATTGATTTAAGAAATAAGAATATTACTGGTAAACTGGCTGAAAATTCTTTACAGAAAGCAGACATTACCGTAAATAAAAACATGGTTCCTTTTGATGATAAATCTCCATTTGTTACTTCAGGGATGCGAGTAGGTACTGCTGCGATTACCTCTAGAGGTTTTAAGGAAAATAATATGGAAGAAATGGTTTCATTAATTGATGAAGTTTTAAAAAATCCAGAAGATGAGAATAATTTAAATCAAATTAAGGAAAAAGTACAGGCTTTAGTTCGTAACTTCCCGTTGTATAAATAAATAATAAATGTTACCAATAGTTAATCTTTCTCCTGAAATGGAGGCAAAGCGCCTCGAAGCATTATATTCGTATGATATTTTAGGAGAAGGATTAGCATTTGAATTGGATAACTTGGTAAAGTTGGCAGCTAAAATTGCTGATGTGCCAATGGCTTACATTTCTTTTACGGACAAGGATGTAGTGGTCATGAAATCTACTTTCGGCATTAAAGAATCTTACAAATCACTGCCTAGAAATGTAACGATTTGCCAGCATACCATGCTTTTGGATGAAATCTATTTGGTTTCAAATGTTGCAGAAAACGATAGTATAGTTAGTAACCAAATGCTAACTTTAGGTGATGGTATTTTGTTTTATGCAAGTGTACCCTTAAAGGATGCTGATGGTTTTGCACTTCGTTGCTTGTGTTTGCTTGACATTAAATCTAAGAATTTAGATACTCATCAATTGGAGGCTTTACAAACTTTAGCGCTGCAGATAGTTACTCAATTAGCACTAAAACGTAAACATTCAGAATTAGAATTTCAGATTAAAAAGCATCAAGAGTTTAAAGACATCTTTACTGTATCTCCTGAGATACATTGTATTTTAGATCGAAATGGTGAAATATTGTTCATAAATGATGCAGTTACGAACTTGTTACAATATGAATTAAGTGAAATTACTGGCAAAAGCATGTGGAGCTACTGTCATCGAGATGATTTGAATGAAGTTGTTAAGACTATAGAAACAGGATTAGCAGCTAGAATTAAGCAGTTTAGTATTGATTTCAGGTTAGTAAGTAAAACTGGTCAGTTTAAATGGATTGGTTGGAGCATGGTGGCTAAAGAAGGTAGGTGGTATTGTTACGGAAGAGATATTACCGAGATTAAAAGGGTAGAAAGCGAATTACTAAAGCTTTCTTTTGTGGCAAGTAAAATTAACAATGGTGTAGTCATTAACGATTCAAACAACAATGTAAGTTGGGTTAATAATGCTTTTGAAAAAATTACTGGTTTTTGTCTAGCCGATTTGAAAGGCAAGCCTTTAGGGGATTTAATTAGCGGACCAGAAACAGATTTGTCTATTATTGAACATGCAAGGGCATCTACTCAAAATAAACAATCATTTATGGTTGATTTACTTGCTTATAGAAAGGATAAACAAAAAATTTGGTTGTCTGTTTACCATACTGTAGTGCTAGATGAAGATGGTAAGGTTGAAACAGATGTAGAAATTATTATAGACATTACCGAAAAGAAAAAAGCAGAAGAAGAGCTCCAGATTCTTTCTTTAGTAGCAAGTAAAGCAAATAGCGGTGTTACTATCTCAGATAAAGAGGGTAGAATTACTTGGGTAAACAATGCATTGGAGGATCTAACAGGTTATTCATTAGCAGAGCTAAAAGGTAAAATGTTAGGGGATATTTTGTCTACAGATGAGACTAATAGAGACATTATATTAGCAGCAAGACAAAAGTCTGCTAATAATGAAGCTTCTACCATCGAAATTTCTGCCTTAAAAAAAGATGGAACTTTAATATGGTTGTCTGCTGCAAATACTCCCGTTCTTAATGCTAAAGGCGAATTAGAAAGACAAGTAGAATTAATAAACGATATTACCCAAAGGAAACAAATAGAAAAGGAGATGGTTGAAGCGAGAGAGCATGCCATGCAGCTTAGCCAAGCTAAAGAAATGTTTCTTTCAGTAATGAGTCATGAAATTAGAACCCCACTCAATGCGGTAATTGGAATGACACATTTACTCTTAGAAAATGATCCAAAGCCATCACAAATTGATGATTTAAATATTTTAAAATTCTCTGGTGAAAATTTATTAAACATTATTAATGATATTCTTGATTTTACAAAAATTGAGACCGGTAATTTTGAGTTAGAATCAATCCCTTTAGATTTACATAATTTAAGTGTTGATATTATTAATTCTTTACAAATTAATGCAGGTAAAAGAAGTAATTCATTAATTTTAACATATGATAACCTTATCCCACAAAAATTATTAGGAGATAAAACAAGATTGTATCAAATTTTAATGAATTTGTTGGGCAATGCGATAAAATTTACTGAAGGTGGTAAAGTAGAATTACATCTTAAACTACAGCAAACTACAGCAGATTTTACATCAGTTTATTTTGAAGTTAGAGATAATGGTATAGGTATACCAAAAGATAAGTTGTCTTATATTTTTGAAACATTTACCCAAGCAAGAGCAGATATTTCTAGAAAATACGGAGGTACTGGTTTAGGTTTAGCAATAACTAAAAAATTGATAAAGCTATTTGAATCAGAAATTGAAGTAAAAAGTACTGAAGGTAAGGGTACCGTATTTTCTTTTGTAATTAACTTTAATCATGCTTTAGAAAAGGAATTACACTTAGACCCAGTTGCTTTACAAAGTAAATTTTTAAGTAAGAAAATTTTGGTCGTTGATGACAATGAAGTTAACGTTCTAATTGCTAGACGCTTCTTGAATAATTGGGGCTTTACTGTAGATTTTGCTGTTAACGGTGAAGAAGCAATTCATAAAATTATAGAGAATGTTTACGATCTAGTATTTATGGATATTAGAATGCCAGGAATTGATGGTTTTGATACCACTAGAATAATTCGTGAAATGGATGGTGATTACTTTACTAAGTTGCCAATCATTGCCTTAACTGCATCTACCATTCATAATGAAAACACTAAATTTAAAGACGCTGGAATGAATGGTTATATTTTAAAACCATTTAATCCAGATGAAATAAAATCCCTTCTGGCAACTTACTTTAAATAGTAAAGGGTCGATAATTTAAACTAAACTATCAACCCTTACCATCTAAATTAACGCTCTCACAGATATTTACGTAAAAGCATTTAATTTGGTTTTAAATTTTTGATTTATTTTCACTTATTTTCATAACATCCTATATCAAAATGAGATACTCTGCTAATCCCATTTAAATCTTTCTTTAAAAAAGAATTAAAATATAAATCTTGTCTTAAATCTATTCCCTTTTTTAAAGTAGGACTTGTGTTATCAGGTTTAAAATTAAATGAAGAAGAATTCATAAATAATGGATCTAAATTTAAAACATTTCCACTACCCATAAAACTTGTCTGACTTGTTTTTAAAAGATTGTTTTTAATCGTAATATTTATTAGGCTAGTGGAAGCTTTTATATCTATTAAGAATTCATCAATCAGGTTTCCCCAAACAATATTATTCACAAATTCTAAATTCAAATTTTGAAATTGACTGCTACTGATAAAGTCCGAAAGATACACTGCAGCAGTTTTGCGAGGATACCTTAAACTTAATGCCGTAAAAGTGTTTTGTTTTAAATTGTATTTACCGCCTCCAACACCGTAAATTAAATATTGTCCGCAATTTGCAAACAAGTTATTTAGCGCTGTTAATTCTGTCTGATAGCCTAAGAAACCTACCACTTCCATGTTTTTTATAATGGTATTTGTCAGTAATAGTTTTGGATTTTTATTTTTTGAAAGTGAATCCACAGTGATACCAGCAACTCCATTTTTAATAAGAGCATAATTAATTTGAGAATTTTGACTTTTAGGGTAAAAGTGTATTCCATTCCATTGCCCAGGTTCTTCTGTATATATTTTTTCTAATCGATCACTTGTAAATGTAATGCTGTCTTTCTTTGTTCCGTTTGCAGTTAATGTTCCTTTAACGTTCATTGTAGCATTGCTGTGAAAAAATAGACGGGTTCCGGGCGCAATTGTTAAATTTACTCCTTCTTCAATACTAACTGATTGATAAATAATATAGGGCAACTTACTATTCCATGTCGTGTTTTCAGTAATGCTTTTATTGACAATAAAGTTTGCATTTTGTCCGTAAGCAACCAACGGAATACGTTCCTTAATACCATTAAAATACAATAAGATTGAATCTTGTACAATAAAAGGTAAATTTTCGGTTGAAGGATTGATGTTGATTTTAACAAATACATTAATCGAATCGTTTCCATTAATTTTAATTAAATCTAATGTCGATTCTGCTTGACCATTAATATTTAAACTAAAAGCAGATGAATTTCCACCACTTAGTTTTATAGTATTAATTAAGATTGCATTTGGATTTTTATTATAGATTTTTAACCTCCTGGTTGTAGAGCCTATAGCAGTAAAAAGAGTATCAAACAAAATGCTATCTGTAGAGAAAGATAATTTGGCATTAGTTTCAAAATCCAATTCCTCATCTTTATTGCAGGCTGCAAATAAAATGCTAATCAAAATTAATAAAAGAAACTTTAAATGCTTCATATATATGTTTTATTCTGCAAATGCTACAGCTGCAATGCTGAGTTTGGCTATGTTAGCTAATAATAACGAATTTCCGCATGCTTCTAGTGTAGCGCCAGTAGTAATTACATCATCTACCAATAAAACATGTAGATTTTCGAGTTCCTCAACATTGCTAATTTGAAAAACATCCTGCATGTTTTCATAACGAATATACCTCGATTTCTTAGTTTGACTTTCGGTAGATTGCTTTCTTATTAAAAGTGAATTGCTAACTGGAACATTTAAAACTTCTGCAATGCCATCTGCAATATATTTACTTTGGTTATAACCTCTTGTTCTTTCTTTTTTTGGGTGTAATGGTACTGGGATAATTAAATCTATTTTTGCATATTGTTCGCTTAGTTTTAGTCTTTCGCCTAAAAGATTACCCAATTTGATACCAACGGCGGTTTTATCCTTGTACTTTAAACTGTGTATGATGTTTTGAACTTTAGTGCCTTTCTTAAAATATAACATCGCCATTGCGGCATTGCAAGGTAATCTGCCCCAAAGTTGTTTGGCTACTCGATTGTCTGCGAATAGATGATAGTCTGTATATGGCAAATCAAATAAACATTTAGTACAGATCTCTTTTTCGCTGTAATATAAATGTGTGCCACAGCCGTTACATAACTCTGGGAAGAGCAGCCCAATCACATCATTAGCTAAACGGTTAATTTGTAGCATTTTTCAATTTACAAAATTTATAACAATAATTAAAGCTGAATTAAAGTGTATTTTCAGTTAAGATTTCTTGCAGCTGTTTAAGTTCTTCTACTTTATCCATAGTTCCTAGTTTTTCATAAGCAGAAATTAAATTACGAATAATACGACGAATAATTTCTGTATTGCTACAAGGTGAATAAAATCCTGGCTGTGGTTCTAAATTTAACTGACGTAAAAATTGATCTACATCATGTTTGCCAAAAATGGCGCCTTTATTAAAAGCATTGATATAAAATAGTACACCATATTCCTTTTCAGCATTATGCTCATCGATATACCCCAAAATAAAATGTTGTGGTAAATTAACGCCATAAACAGGAATATCTAATTTTTGCGCAAGGGTAGCGTAAATAATTGCTAAAGAAATTTGATTCCCTTTTTTGCTTTCTAATACTTGGTTTAAATAAGAATTTTGTGGGTCGTGATGGTTTTTTATATTGCCACTAAATCCAAATTGATTGTAAAAAACATAATTAATGAGCTTTATTTTCTCGATCGAACTCATATCATATTGTAACCCTGTCCAAATTTCGCGTTTAATCTCTTCAATTTGATTAATAACTGCTTGTTCATCAAGATCTGGATATTGATATCTATTTATGACTAGGGCACCCTGCAATAAATCAAATGCCCCACTTTGATACCAAAGGTTGAGATCTTCTTTAGTATTGTTAAATTGAATATTATGAACAATGTTTTCAATGCGCTCTTGCAATAAGGTGTCTAATGATTGTTCCCAAGCACTTTCCAAATGTGTAATTACTTCATTTCCATAAATTAGTAGGCGTTCTTGTACATGGTGATAAATTTCCTCATCAGGGTCATCCAATAACTTAACAAGCGCATTAATCTCTGCAAGATTTTCCATTAAAAATGCATTTACATTATTATGTTTTCTATTTTTGAAGCGATGTCTTTTAAGTTTAACATAGCGTACCTCAAACACAAACTAACTACGAACAATAGGCATGGTACGCATTCACCATTCGTTTATAAATTAGCTGATGAGGTAATTTACGATTTTTCTTCAAAAAAAGTATATGAAGTTATTGAAGCACAGCGAAAAAAACTTTTAAATGACGATAGTAATATTGTATTGTTTGGTCATAGCCTTGCTAAAAATAGTATAAAAAAAACTCGTCTGGCACAACTCATTTTTCGCTTGGCAGTGTATCATTCTCCTTATAACGTAATGATAATTGGTGCAAAATTAGGGATAACTACATCATATTTAGCTAAAGCTTGTCCAAAAGCAAACTTAATTGTAATTGAAAAACCTAAAATGATAACTGAAGCAATAAGTTTAGATTTTGTTTATTTGAATGGAAGTTATCATAAAGAATCTATTCTTAATTACTTCAATTGGTGTTTGCCTAAATTAAATGAACATTCGCTTTTTATCATAGATGATATCCATAGAAACGAAGATATAAAATCAGCATGGGCTGAAATCAAAAACCATCCACAAGTTACGGTTACGATAGATCTATTCTGGCTAGGTTTAGTTTACTTTAAAAAAGGACAAGCTAAAGAACACTTTAAACTGAAGTTTTAAATATAAGCTTAAACTCACAGATACATCAGAGCAATCCCTAAAGCAGACTTTTAACTATTTATCGTCCTTTAGATTTGTAGGATACTATTATTTAAGGTTTATTTATAATTTACTTTTATTTTAGGCACTAAAGTTTACCTAATCGGTAGCGGCACATTAATAATTCGTCAAGGTTTTTATACCTATGAAATGATATAATCCGCTACCGATTTTCTCCCTTAGTGACCAGATAACAATTAGGGCATTACCCATTATTAAGGACTTGGATCGATGGGTTGGAAACAAGGTAAACGTTACAAACATAAAAAATAACAGGATGATTAGCACAACAAAATTCTTTATCGGCATCGATGTTTCAAAGCCTTATTTCGATGTTTCCCTAATGGCTGTTGTTAGCCATATAAAACAGGTCATTGAAACTGCCCGCTTTGAAAATACGTCCATTGGTATAAAGGTGTTTGAGAAATGGCTGAAACACCATAAAGTAGCCTTCAATGAACGGTCACTTGTTGTGATTGAGAACACAGGTATCTACCATCGGCTGATCTGGTCTTTCTGTGGCAAGAAACACCTACCCATCCATATTGGTAACGCAGCACATATCAAGTGGAGCTTTGGTATTGCAAGAGGTAAGAATGATAAGATAGACAGTATCCGTTTATGTAATTATGCCTTTAAAGAATCTGATTCTTTAATTGCCACAGCGGCACTAGACCCTATTCTGCTGAACCTGAAAGACTTTATTTCAACCAGAACAAAGCTGCTAAAGCAGATTACGAGCCTGCAGGTTTCTATCAAAGAACTGGGAAATGTAAATGAGAAAGCTCATCAGAAACTGATTGAAAAAGCACTTAAATCCGCCATTGATGGCATAAGTAGGTCAATCAGCAACGTTGAAAAGGAAATCAGTAAAATAGTAGAAGAAAATGAGGCTTTCAAAAGCAATTACAAGCTATTGATCAGCATACCTGGAATAGGGCATGTTACCGCAATATATCTTATTGGTTGCACAGCCAATTTTGCAGGCGGCCCAAGTGGTAAGCAATTGGCATGTTATGCAGGAGTAGCACCGTTTGAACATAGTAGCGGTATAAGTATAAAGGGAAAAACAAGAGTGCACCGAATGGCAAACAAGGAGCTTAAGAGATTGCTACATTTATGCGCATTATCCGTTATACAGCATAATCAGGAACTAAAGACATATTACCTCAGAAAAAAGGACGAGGGTAAACACAGCATGAGTATCCTCAATGCAATCAGAAATAAAATAGTACTCCGAGTAGCAGCGGTTGTAAAAAACAAAACACCTTTTAAAAATAACTATAAAATAGCAGCTTAAAATTTGTAATTATCATAACAATC
>JBBSRF010000006.1:0-24611 GCA_038243335.1 Sphingobacteriales bacterium | reverse complement strand
ACCCCTGTTTTATCTCTAACAAGCTTGAAATGTGTCCTACAGCTCTGCTCATCTGGAAATTTTTCGCTAAACTCTAATAGTGTCATACATTAAATATAAGCATTTTTTATTACCTTAGGAAAGATTACGGACATTCAATATTATTAAGTTAAAAAATTAATAAGTGTTAATTTTACAATTATTTTTGTATTAAGTGTAGCGTTTACAACATTTATCTCGTTTTGAGTTTATAGCTAGTTAACACACATTGACATAGTTTTTTATATCTTAAATTAATCATGAAAATATTAGTAAAATATAAACTGATAATTTTTGCCCTTTTTGTAGCTATTGGTTTTTTTTCATGCAAAAAAGATGCTCAGAAATTAATAGATCTTTCTGGGCTAAGTATCGTTAATGCTTCACCTAGTAAAGAGAATTTAGATGTATTTGTAGATAATACTAAAGTAACATCTACAGATTTTTTCTTTGGAAGCAAAATTGATTACTTAACGGCTTATTCTGGTAGAAGAATAATGACTGTTAAACAAAAAGGTTCCGATAAAATATTAATAACTGAGCCATTTATATTAGCGCCACAATATGGTTATTCACTTTTTATTGTGGACAGATTTCCTAATGTTAAGTTGATGCTTTTACCAGATAATTTATCAAAGCCACCTAAAGGGAAGGCTTCTGTTAGATTTGCAAATTTAAGTCCAGATTCTGACCCACTTACTTTAGCGGTTGGCAACAGCAATTACATACTTACAAATATTGCTTTTAAAGAGTATTCTGATGCTATTTTTATAGATGTTTTGGATAAGACAAATTTCTTAATAAGAGAACATGAAACGGCAAAACTAGTTACAATTTTATCTGATGTTAAAATTGAAGAAGGTAAAATTTATACCATATATGTTAACGGGTTAAAATCTGCTAAAGACGAAACCAAATTAGGGGTAGCTATTTATACCCATAAATAATGTGAGTTATTTGCTTTATGCAATTAACTTTATTTTTTAACCTTTATATCATTAATATGATTATAAAAGACTACTAGGCCCATAGGTAAGAATGCTCAATTTTGAGGAAATTATTGTAGGCTGTCTACATAACGAAAACAAGAGTAAAGAAATGATTTATAAATCTTTCTACGGCTATTTGATTGCCGTTATTTTACGTTACGTTAACGATAAGAATGATGCAGAAGAATTGGTTAACGATGTTTTTATTAAGGTTTTTAAAGCAATTCCTCAATTTAATTTCCCCAAAAATAAAGAAGAGCATCAAAAAGCTTTTAAAGGTTGGACGGCTAAAATTGCCTCACGTACGGCCATCGATTTTTTAAGAACAAAAAGAAGCATACTATCTATTGATGATATTGTTGAAGAACAAGAACCATTAACAGAAATAAATATAATATCGGCGTTAAATGTTAAAGACATTCTTAAACTACTTGACGCCTTACCAGAAACACAGAAAATGATTTTTAACTTATTTGAAGTAGAGGGTTTTTCTCATGATGAAATTGCCAAGCTATTAAATATTCCAGAAAGCTCTAGTAGAGTATACTTAACAAGAGCTAAGAATAAATTAAGAGCACTTTATTCCAAAACACTAATAAATACATATGCAACCAACTGAAAATAAGCACCCCTCTCATGAAGAGTTAATTGCTCACATCAGGAAAAATCTTAAGGTTAACGAAGAGCCTTATAAATTAGGGGCTTGGGAAAATTTTAAAGCGAAACAACAGACTAAAAGAACGCCAATTTTTTGGATAACTAGATTAGCTGGTGTTGCTGCTATTATTGCGGTTTGCTTTTCATTTTTCCTATTCACGAGAACTAATCCTGTTAAAACGACTAATAATTTGGTAAAAATTAATCCAGATAAAATAGAAGAAAAACTACAAAATGCAATTACCAATGATCATCTGGAGAAATTAGAGGTTGAAAACAGCACCTTATTAATTCAAGGAGAAACTAAAGCCACTACCAAAAATTTATCACAACAATTAGCAGAAAGAAGGGATGATTTTTTAGCAAAACCTACCGATGTGACTGCAATTAACGAAAGTGTTGTAGCAAATTTTCAGCAGGATAATCAATTAGGAAATCAAGTTAAAAATAAAGATATAATTGATCAAAATTCGAATCAAGAAATAGCTTTAATCGCAGAAGAAAAGCTGGGAACTAACTCAGCTGATTTCTTGAATAAAGAACCTCAGAAAAAAGAAAATTTAAACGAAAAAATCTTTAAAAATAGCAGCAAGAGTAAGTGGGTTTTAGGACTTATGGTAGCGCCATCTCTTGGTAATGCTGAAGAGTTAAATATGGGTTATGGGATAAGTATGGGTTATAATTTGTCTGATAAACTTTCTTTAATAACTGGAGTTTCCTATAATGAAATGTCTGCGAGTAAAGACTTTACAAACAATATTGGTACGTCTTCAATTTTGTATGGTAATAATAAAAGTTTGGCAGCAATTAGTCAAAAAGTAACAGGATTAGATATACCATTAGAGCTAAAATATAGTTTTAATAAAAATCTTTATGCTAGTTTAGGTGTTTCTGCTTTTGCGGTTATTCGCCAAAGTAGAAGCAATACATTCATACAAGGTGTTGTTGTAAATAGAGCAACAAATAAAGCAAACTCCTCTTCAGAAATATCAGTAGGTGCGTCTAGCGTTTCGCGACTATCAGACTTTAAAGGACAGTTTGCAAATACCTATATTTTAAATAAGAAAATTGTAGAGAGAGCTAATTTAGAAGATCAAAATAATGCTAATTACTTAGGGTTTTATAACTTTTCTTTTGGTTATAAAAAGAAAATGTTGAAAAACCATTTTGTAGCTTTCGAACCTTTTTTAAAATTGCCAATTAGGAATGCAAGTCAAGATAATTTAAAACTTGTAGGCACAGGTTTAAGAGTTAAGGTTGATTTTTAAAATTTACGAACTGTATTTTAATATACTTTATATTATGTTTTTCTGCATAAATAGTCAATCTCCACGTTTAAGAATTGGGGTTCGGAGATATTATTTCTAAATTTGAATTTGGTTAACTTTTTAAATTAAATATGAAATTTAAAGCGATGCTTAGTAAGAAAAATATTCTAAATGGGTTGTTTGTAGCCGTATTATTAGTGTTTATTTTTGTGCCTGCGGCAAAATCAATTGTTTTACAGGGTTTAATGCAAATAGGGTTTTTAAAACCTAATGTTCCACAAGTTCAAAAACCAATTAGCACAGACTTATCAAGTATTAAATTTAAAGATGCTAAAGGAGTTGAAATCAACTTAGCCGAGCTTAATGGTAAGGTAGTTTTTATAAATTTTTGGGCTACTTGGTGCCCTCCCTGTTTAGCAGAAATGCCTTCTGTAAATATGCTGCATCAAAAATTTAGTTCAGATAAAGATATCGTTTTTATTATGGTGGATGCAGATGGTAATTTTGAGAAGTCGCTTTCTTATATGGATAAAAGACACTATAAAATGCCAGTTTATCATATGGCAAGTAGCATCCCAGAAAATTTGTATAAAGGTTCATTGCCGACTACTATAGTATTTGATAAAAAGGGAAGACTTTCTTTTCATGAAGAAGGAGCTGCTAATTATGCTAGTCAGAAATTCATTGATTTTATCAATCAACTAAAAAATTTTAAAGATTAAATTTAGGCTTAATTCTTATCTTTGAAAATAAATTTTCTAAAAATGGATCCTTTTGATATTGAGCTTGGCCCTATTAATTATGCTGTATTTCCTGAAGGAAATGATAATTATGTAATTTTTAAAAATGGTGAAGAATTTGTTCATATTCAAAAAGATGATGCCAATCAATGGATAAAGTTTCATCAAGATACAGGAACACCTATTTTTGAGTATGACGAAGAGGTTAATCAACTTGGACAGTTAATTTCTAATTATCAAGAAAATCCTCCTTATGATGAGGAGGAGGAACAAGAATAATAAAGTCTAAGTCTTTTTATGCGAAAAATATTGCAAAAATTATTGAGTGGCTTTGTTATAAAAATGGCTAATAAATTCGCATCAAGACCCAAAAAGGAAAGGGTGCATGAAGCTTTAACTACACTCTATCATCTGATTTTAAAAGAACCAGGTAAAAGAGGTTTGTCAATTGATTTTAATGAAAGCGACAAATTTATTATTTTCTCTGATCAGCATAAAGGAGCCAGAAACTATGCTGATGATTTTGGTTTTGCCTACGACAATTATTATGCTGCTTTAACCTATTACAACCAAAATCAATTCACTTTTGTTAGTTTAGGAGATAGTGAAGAACTATGGGAAAACACGCTTGATAATGTAAAAAAGCACAATCAAAAATCCTTTGAACTAGAAGCCGAATTTTTAAAAAGGAATGCATTTATAAAAATATTTGGTAACCATGATTTGTATTGGGATAATGATCCTTGGCTGGCTATCAATTAGAGAAAATTTATGGTCAGAAGTTTAAGGTTTACGAAGGTTTAATTCTTCAAACAAAAGTTAATCATCAAGTTTTAGAGATATTTCTTACACACGGCCATCAGGGGGATTTGGCGAGTGATGGAAATTGGTTTAGTAAATGGTTTGTTTCAAGAGTTTGGGCGCCATTGCAGGCCTACTTACGCATTAACCCAAATACACCAGCATTTAATAACCAGCTGAAATCTAAACATAATCAGTTTATGTATGAGTGGGCAGCAGCACAACAGTCTGTTCTGATCACTGGACACACCCACCAACCCGTTTTTAATTCGCTTACGCATTTAGAAAGGATTTATATCAAGCTAGATGATGCCAGAAAGGTAAAAGATAAAGTAGCAGAAGAAATTTTATTAGAACAGATGAAAAAGGAGCATATTATGGGCGCTACAGTACCGCCATATTCTGCTTACAAGCCTAATTATTTTAACACAGGTTGTTGTTGTTTTAGTGATGGCGATATTACTGGTATAGAAATTACAGATGGTAAAATGAAGCTGATTAAATGGGAATATCAAAAAGATAAACAATCATTGAGAATAGTTTTAGAGGAGACAGATTTAGCTAACTTGCAGAGCAAAGTTTAAATGATATGGAAGAAGAAACATTTTTTATAAAAGTAAACGGTAATGTATATGAAATTATCCCTGAAGAAGGAGGTACGTTTACTATTTTTAAAGGCGACACTGAGTACACTCAAATCTTAAGAAATAAAAATAAAAAATGGATGCGAATTGATTACAAAACTGATGAACCGATCTTAGAAGAAAATAAGGAAGTGGAGGATATTGGAAGATTAATTGATAGGGCTTTGAAGTTAGATTGAAAACAGACTTACTCTTCTTTTTCTCTAATTATTAAATAATAGATTACGTATAACCAGCCAAAAAAGCCAGCAAAAATTGAAGTAAGAACGGAGTTTGTTCTTGTCCAACTGTGCTGTTCGAGATGTTGAGCGCAGCGCATCTCGAAACAAAAATAATAGGGATTTGTAATCCCGTTACTTCATAACTAAATCTAGCTTCCCTTTTCTTATGCCATAATAATCTCCACAGCTACTGTATAAATATTCTTCTTCTTTTTCAACTAGGCCAGCTTTAACAGTATTTTGGTGTATATAGTTTAATTTTGTTTCAAAAAATGATTGTGTAAATATCTCTTCTCCATGATAACCTTCTTGCCAGAAACAGATATTATTAACCTGAGTTCGATAATTAAAATGCGTACAATTGGTTAGTTTTTACAGTTTCATACTTTATGGATGGTTTTTTTGGGAAGAAGCTATAAGCGGCTAAACCTGCTAAAATATTCACGATGAAATTGATAAATGAACGATGTCTTGAGTGCTCAATTTGGCATATATTTTTAAGTTCATCATTCACAGTTTCTATCACGGATCTTTTTCTCAGCATGATTTTATCGTTCATATTCATTTAACTCGTAACTTCCATCTGTACGAAAAAGTAACAAATCATCCGCTTCTGTAGGGAATGGTGTTACCGTAACATCTTTCCAAGGTCTATCTGTATTTTTCTCTTCAGTTTTTAAATTTAACCAGCAAGCTTTGGTTAGTAAAGTCATTTTTTGCTTTACAGTATCATCTTCTTTTTTACAAGAAAAACTAAATAAGATTAAAAAACAAGAGAGACTTTAATGATTGATTTCATTTGATGTTTGTTTATTTACTAAAATAATGTTTTTAAGGCCAACCTCAAAAACTATGAGTGCTTGAAAGCACTTGTGTATAAAGACAAATCACCCAAATTTTATAGTATGGTTAATTTGCTTTTTCATTAGTGTATACGATTACAAAAGGCTTAACGCTACAATAGGTTGCTAAATAATTATGATTAGTAGATTGCTTTGAGAAATTTATTTTATAATACTAAAATACGGTGATGGTTGGGCTACACCATTATACCATATCTTTTCTAAAAATACTGAACCATCTTCAAATCTATATTCACATTTAATTGTATCTGTTTGCAAGTTTCCAAACTTAATTAGGCTTAATGTTGTGGGTTGATTTTCGTTGAAATCAGTAAATACCCTAATCTTATCTATGCCAGAACCATCTTTAAACAATAAAAAGCCTTTGTCTGCTTGGAAATTCGGCTGATTATATAATTGTGGCTGCCCGTTCACAAAATAATAAACATTAATGTTGCTTTTAGTATAGGCTGATGGCGTTGCAAGTAAATTTTGTCCTTGTTGGTTTAATATAGTTATTTCGACATGATTTGAGATTACTACATTTTTTCTGTCTTTTTCACATGAGACAAGAAAAAATAATGTATATAAAAGGGTTGAAAGCCTAAGAATTTTCATAATTATCTAAAATATTACTAATAAGGGAATGATTTATACTAAGTTATATATTAAAATTTATATTTTCACATATAATTGTCTAATTACTAAAATCTTAAACAACCGCTCTATGCAAAAAAAACTATTTTATGTGTTATTGGTATCGCTGACATTATTCTTGGGATGCAAAAAAAAATTCGACGAAATCACAATTTCTCCAATTGAAATTGGAGAAATTAAAGGGCATATAGTAACTGCTTACCAGGCTCAAAAAATTGCTATACTCCATTCAATTTATCCCGACCACATCAATAAAATTTCAAAGAAAAAGCGGAAAATCAAATAAGTGCAGCGCCCCCTGTTATTCAAAAACAAAAACCTGAGAAATCAGTGAAAAGTACTTTTGGTGTAAAAGAGGGTCAAATTGATCCCACAGCATTTGTTGTTAATTATAATGAAGGTGGGTTTATTATTGTTTCTGGGGATAATAGAATGATACCAGTTTTGGCATTTTCTGATACTGGTAGCTTTGAAATGAGTGAAATTTCCAAATTACCTCCTGGTGTAAGTCAATGGATGGAAGGAAATCATAGATATATTTCTGATTTGAGAACTGGTAAAAGAAAGGAAGTAGCAACGGTAGCTTCTGGATGGAAGAACTTGTCGGATAAAAGCGAATTAACGAAAGGAAATTTTTCAGTACTCAGTGATTTTCCACCTTGTGAAGATGAAGACGACGTTAATACATTTTACACAACATACTATTCTTATGGCCCTCTTTTATCAAGTACTTGGGGACAGTATGGAGTTGGATATAATGACTGGATGTC
Organism: Sphingobacteriales bacterium; assembly: GCA_038243335.1. Classification (GTDB taxonomy): domain Bacteria; phylum Bacteroidota; class Bacteroidia; order Sphingobacteriales; family Sphingobacteriaceae; genus Pedobacter. Next base: position 17,004 of record JBBSRF010000006.1, on the reverse strand, counting down.
AACTGGTTGCAGTATTAATCAAAATTATAGAGAATATGTTGGGTGTGTTGGTGTTTCTATTGCGCAAATAATGTACTACCATCAATATCCAACAGGATTTAGCTGGTCTTCAATGTCACCTAACAGCGGATCATCTGCAACAGCAGCATTAATGGCTGCCGCAGCGAATGCTGTTGGCACTAATTTTGGCTGTGGTAGTTCCTCTGCGCCAACTAACGCAACTGACGATGCATTTAAATCAACTTTTGGGTATTCAAATGCTGTTGTTGAAAGTTTCGATATTAACATGGCTGTTAGTAATATAACAAATGGCTATCCAATAATTTTAGCGGCTAATAAAAGTCTTCTCGTCGGCGGCCATCAATGGGTCGCAGATGGATTTTGGTTTGATCAAACATATATTTGTGCAGAAGTTAATAATAATGAAAACCCACCATTTGAATCTAAAAATCCCCCTGTTGCAACACACAGTTGGCAACCAATAATTGGAACTCCATATTTTTATATGAATTGGGGTTGGCATGGTAGTTATAATGCATGGTATAATTCATTTGTGTGGTCAGTTGCGGGATCAGATTATGATTATGGTATGAAACAAGTTCGGTCAATAATTCCTTAAATAATGACTAAATTATAAAAATATCAGTTTATGCCCTATAATAATAAGCTATTCAATTGGGTAGCTTATTATTTCATACTATTCTTTAATAACCTTTAATTTATGTAACTAAAGTAAATTGTAAATGTTCTCCAACCTTAAGTTAAAAATTAGTTAATTTATTCTATAAGGCATGTAATACTTAAAATTAGTAGAACTATCCACCCCAACTTTCTCTGTCCAAACTTCTATAATGTATGGCTTCTGCTAAATGCTCTGCCTCGATGTTTTCGCTTGCTGCCAAATCTGCAATGGTTCTGGCTACTTTTAAAATTCGATCGTAAGCTCGAGCAGATAAACCTAGTTTTTCCATTGCTCTTTTAATTAATACCTGTCCAGTTTCGTCAATTACACAAATTTGACGAACCATATTTGGGCTCATTTGTGCATTAAAATGTAAGGTATCGTTACCTTCAAATCGCTTGTCTTGCACGTATCTGGCTTTCATTACCCTTTCTCTTATGATACTACTTTTTTCTGCCTCTCGCGAGGAAGATAACTCCGCAAAATTTACTGGGGTAACTTCTACGTGTAAATCAATACGATCTAACAAAGGACCGGATATTTTACTTAAATACTTTTGTACAACGCCAGGCCCGCATAAACATTCTTTTTCTGGGTGATTAAAAAAACCACAGGGGCAGGGATTCATAGAAGCCACTAGCATAAAACTAGAGGGATATTCTACTGAAAATTTAGCACGTGCAATGTTTACCTTTCTATCTTCTAAAGGTTGTCGCATTACTTCTAAAACAGCACGCTTAAACTCAGGTAATTCATCTAAAAAAAGCACACCGTTATGTGCTAAAGAAATTTCGCCAGGTTGCGGATTTATTCCACCACCAACCAAAGCTACATCTGAAATGGTATGGTGAGGTGATCGAAATGGTCGCTCGGTCATTAAGGCATTGGCAACAGGTAATTTACCTGCAACTGAATAAATTTTAGTGCTTTCTAAGGCTTCGTGTAAATTTAGTGGCGGCAAAATTGTAGGTAATCGTTTAGCCAACATTGTTTTTCCTGCTCCTGGTGGTCCAATTAAAATTACATTGTGCCCACCTGCAGCAGCAATTTCTAAAGCTCTCTTTATGTTTTCTTGTCCTTTTACATCAGAGAAATCTTGCTCATAACTATTCATCTGTTGCATAAATTCTTCTTTGGTATCAACAATTACGGGCTCAGGTTTATCGTTTGTATTGAAAAAGTTAATCACATCCAATAGCGTTTCCATTCCATACACAGCTATTCCTTTTACAATACCAGCCTCTCTAGAATTTACTTTTGGCAAAATAAATCCTTTAAATCCGTCCTTACTCGCTTGTATAGCAATTGGTAAAGCACCTTTAATACTTTGTAATCCTCCGTCTAATGAAAGTTCACCCATGATAAAGTATTTGTCAAGCTCATCTGGTTCTATCTGTCCAGAAGCCGCTAAAATGCCAATAGCAATGGGTAAATCGTAAGCAGAACCTTCCTTTCTAATATCAGCAGGTGCAAGATTTACTACAATTTTCTGTCTGGGCATATGGTAACCAGCTACTCTAATGGCGCTTTCTACCCTAAACATGCTTTCTTTAACGGCATTATCTGGCAGGCCAACTACATAATATTTGATACCAGTGCCAACACTTACCTCTATTGTAATTGTTAAAGCATCAACACCATAAACGGCGCTCCCATATGTTTTTACTAGCATAGGTTCAATATAATCTTTATTAGTTTATATACTTAAAGTTATACTTCAAGTATTTTGACTGTATCTATTATTTCACATAATCTGTGGGGCTTTGCCCCAGAAACAGTTTAATTATAGTTCTTAGGAATTTTCTGAAATTTTATCATATTCTTCTGCGTAAGCATATTTGCCAAAAATGACTAGACCTATGGCAATCGGAATAAAGATTAATAGAATAATACCCCATTGTAATGCGGTGTTTGTGGTTTCTATTCCGGCTTTAGCCAATTTAATTTTATCCCAAGCTTGAAAGCTTAAAAATAGCATCGCTGCTGGACCAAGTATTATCCATATTAATCCTAAATATTTTTTTAGTGCTTTCATCATTATTTAATCATTAACGTTTTCATCACTTTTATTGTTAAGATAGATGGCTCCAATAATAAAACTTAGTGTTGCAATCCCAATAGGATACCATAGACCTGAAAGGGGAGTGGAGCCAGCGAAACTAGCAATTAACGTAGCCACAAATGGAACTAAACCGCCAAAAACACCATTGCCAACATGGTAGGGTAATGACATTGAAGTATATCTTATTTTTGTTGGAAAAAGCTCTACTAAAAATGCTGCAATTGGGCCATAAACCATGGTAACTAATAGTATTTGAAAAAATACTAACCCTACAAAAAGCCAAAAGGTATTGGTATCTAATTTTTTATCTCTATAAACTTCCTTAGCATGGCCAATTGCTTTACCTGCATCAGCATAAATGCTATCAACCAAAACCTTTTGATAGGATGAGCCATTAGCTAAACTTATTTTTGTACTTGAAGTAAATAAACTATCTCCATCATTATGTAATGCTACTTTAGTAAGTATGGGTTCATCTTCTTTTAATTTTGCTGTGGTATTCCAGGTTGTAATATCAGTTTTGTCTAAAAATATTTGATAGATAGGTCGATAAAAAATAACACCTAAAAGCATCCCTGATAGCATAATCCATTTTCTACCAACTTTATCACTCCAAGCACCAAAGACAACAAAGAAAGGGGTTGCAAATGCGATACCCCAAAGTAAAATATATCTGGAATCGTTAAAATCTACTTTACAAGTGTTTTCTATGAAAGATTGAGCGTAAAATTGTCCTGTATACCAAATTACTCCTTGGCCCATGGTAGCTCCAAATAAGGCAAGTAAAACCATTTTAAAGTTGCCTTTTTTATTAAAACTTTCTTTTAACGGGTTTTTAGATATTTTACCTTCGCTTTTTAGTTTGGTAAACATTGGAGATTCGTGCATTTTTAGACGGATGTAAATAGAAACACCAACTAATAAAATAGACAGTAAGAAAGGAATTCTCCAACCCCAATCAGCAAAAGCTTCGGCGCCAATTATATTTTTTGCTAGTACAATAATTCCTAAGGAAAGGAAAAGACCAAGTGTAGCGGTTGTTTGAATCCAACTGGTAAAGAAACCTCTTTTACCTTTTGGCGCATGCTCTGCTACGTAAGTCGCAGCACCACCATATTCACCGCCTAAAGCCAATCCTTGTATTAATCTTAAAATTAAAACTAAAATTGGTGCGGCATAGCCGATGCTGGAATAGGATGGTATTAAACCAATTAAAAAAGTAGAACCACCCATTAACACCAAGGTTAATAGAAAAGTATATTTTCGTCCGATTAAGTCTCCTAACCTGCCAAAAACTAAAGCACCGAATGGCCGTACAATAAAACCCGCTGCGAAAATGGCGAGTGTGTTAATTAAAGCTGACGCACCAGAATCTGAAGGAAAAAGATGTGCCCCAATAATACTTGCTAAGCTACCAAAAATATAAAAATCGTACCATTCAATAAGCGTTCCTAAAGAAGATGCACCTATTACTTTAAAGATGCTGTTTTGTTTGGTTGCGTCGCTCATAATAATTAAAGCTAACAGTTTAAAAATTAAATTGCAACAAACTCAATAAAAACATATTTTATTCTGTTTTACCGCATATTATTGTTCGTCTCTAAAATAAACTTTATAAAAGTTCATGGAACGGTTATCATCAAAACCTTTTTCTATTAAGTCTTTATTGCCATGAATATATATATGGAAATTCTTATCTAATTTTAAGATGTTTTTATAATTCTTAGCTTGTTTTTTTACTGCAGCATCAGAAATATCGAAGTTATCTGCTATTGGGCTATCAAATTCTTCTTCATAATTTTTCTTGTAGCTTTTAAAAGATTCTATACCCTCTTTATTGGCAATCACTTCATTTGCAAATTCGTCTATATCAAAAGTTTCTTTCTCTTTAAAATATTTCATCGATTTGTTAAGCAAATCAATTTTATCTGTCCTAGAAATCTCGAAATCATCATCTAATTTCTCGGTTACAAAAGCTTTATAAACGCCTAAAACATTCTGTGTCTGACTGTAGTTGTCATTTCTAATCTTCAATTTTAAAAACTCATCTTTCCAATAAACAGCTTCTGAACTACGATTTGTTTGATCTATTACCGCAACTTTATATCCTTGTGCAGCCTCAGTATTGAATATTAAACAGCCTTTATCTAATTTATTAATGTTAATAGCTTCTTGCTCATACTTTAATCCAAAACCACCTTTTTCTGGATAAACGGTCAAATAACTTTCTTTGGTCTCAGACTTAAAAATCCCAATGGCATCATGTAAATCGCCTTCTATTTGTACATTTTCGAAAAATGCAACATATAATTCTCCAGATTTAATTTTTGGATGATTGGAAATTTCAAATAAATAAGTAGCTAGTTTTTTTGTGTTTTCGTGAAAAACTTCGCTATGCGCAAAAATTTCTGCAGCAAAATGATAAACCTCGTTTAAATTAAGGTCGTTGTTTGGATGATTAAAACGATAAATCTCATTTACTTTTTCATAAGGAGATAAGAAATATTGCAACAATAATTGTTTCAACATTTCATCTTCTAAGGCCATAGATTGATCCGAGAGCACATAAAACTCATCTTGTAATTTATTGCCAATTCTATGGATAGAAAGTTCTGAAAGGGTAGCTTGAGAAAAAGTAATCATGTTTAAAATTCTGAGCTCAAAGAAACAAAGATTTTATTAAACTAAACTTGTAAAATGTTTAGAGATAGGATTTTTTAAAAAAAAGAAGGACAATAGTTTCCTGAGTCCTTCTAAATTTATTTTCTTTTAAATAATATTAATTCTCTTCATAAGGTGTATTTCTAAGTTCCACAGGTTTATGATTTTTCTTTTTTGATTTAAGATTTAACATCTCTACCAAAACAGAAAATGCCATAGCAAAATAAATATAACCTTTAGGTATATGTTGATCAAAGCCTTCTGCCAGTAATGAAACGCCAATTAACAATAAAAATGATAAAGCCAACATTTTAACAGTTGGGTGATCATTTACAAAAGTACTAATTGCGCTTGCAGAAAACATCATCACAATTACTGCTATTACAACTGCAGCAATCATAATTTCTATGTGGTCTGCCATACCAACTGCGGTAATAACCGAATCTAAAGAAAATACAACATCTAAAATTAAAATTTGAACGATAGTGCCAGCAAAAGAATGAACTTTAACTTTTCCTTCAGACTCTTCATCTCCTTCTAATTTATTGTGTATTTCGTGTGTACTTTTATAAATTAAAAATAAACCTCCAGTTAATAAGATTAAATCTCTTCCAGAAATTGCTAATTTATCTAACCAATCTATATCTGTAATACGAATCCAGTCGCCCATATTAAATAATGTGGCTGTTAAACTCATTACCCAGCTTAAAGAAAGCAATAGTAAAACTCGGGTAATCATAGCTAAAGCCAAACCTAATTGACGTGCTTTTTTTTGCTGATCTTCTGGAAGTTTTCCTGCTAAAATAGAGATGAAAACAATATTATCTATCCCCAGTACGATTTCTAAAATTGTTAAAGTTAAAAGAGAAATAAGCGCTTCTGGCGTAAATAAATATTCCATAGGAAGTTTTTTTAGCCACGAATATAAAAAAAGGCTGTTAATTTTTCATTAACAGCCTTAGGTTTTATTTGTTTGGTTTATTTATTTAAAAGTTATAGTGCCATATTGTGATTTGATATTAATTCTATTTGTGCCGCCTTTACCTATTTGCCCGTTATATCTTTTAGATGAACTGTAGCTTCTATCATCATCACCTAATTTTCTTGTAGTTACATTGGTGCCATATTTAAAGTTGCCATAATTTGTAGAAACGTTAAAATCCGCATTATAGTTAGTTGCAAAACCTAAATTTACATTGGTATATTGTGCGTCAATATCTACATCCTTATCAGTATCAACTTCATCAATACTCACTTTACCATATTGAGTTTTAGTCGTTAAATTACCACGTAAACTCCCAACGACAATTGAACAGTACTGCATATTCGCATTTAGCGCTCCACTAATGCTCCCTATTGTGGTACCACTACCGTATTGATGCTTGATTGATGCCGCACCTTTTATGGTGGCAATTTTTACAGCTGTATATTGCGCATTTAAATTTAAAGTATTGTTAATTGTTCCAATATTTAGTCCGTTACCGTATTGATGTTTAATATCGGCTCCACCCATTTCTTTAATATCACCCTTACCGTATTGAATTGATAAATAGTTGTTGCTATTGGTCAAGTTTCCCGCGGTCAAATTACCATACTGGATTTTAATAGAGGTTGGGCCAAAAAAATCACCCATTATAATATTTCCATATTGTTGTGAAACTGTTAAAGCGTTAAAATTGGGCATATAAACTGTATAATGCACTTTAACTTCTCTTCTCCACATTGTTTTTCCATTTCTTACATTGCTACCCCAATTGCCATTTCTTATTTCCATTTCAGTCTTATAGCTTACTAAATCTCCAGCTTTTGTAGCAACAATAGAAACATCGTCTAATAATTTTTGTGCTTCATTATCAGTTTTAGCATAAGCTTTCAAATCAACATCAACTTTAATCTCGTTCTTATCCCAAGTTTTTATGGTGATAGATCCATATTTATTGGATAAATTAATTTTGTCATTTTTATCTACACTAAAAGACTTCGTAAACGATTTTGCCTTAAAAGGAGTATCGTCTTGTACTTCTTGCGCTTTGTCGTCATAACTAACATTAACACGGTTATTAACACTAGTTACTGTATAAGCAAAAGATGAATTCTTGTTATTAACTGTTGATGATATTGTTGTGTTTGTAGAACCATTTGGGCTGTTTACTTGTGTAATGCTACCTTGTGCATATACGTGAATTGCGAACAAAAAAATGCTCGATACACTTAAGATAAGGTTTTTAAAGGTTGGTTTCATATCGAACTCTCTTGTTTATATTGATTAACTTGATTGATAATCATTAATTGTTGTTTTAAAATTTGCAATTGCATTTCGCGATTTTTAACCATTGCTTTTACTACAGATAATTGATTTGGGCTTTTAGGCAATTCAATTTTCAGCCGCTCGTATTCTTCATCCAAATTTTTTAAATCTGACGTAAATTTTTGATACAAATCTGGATTGGCTGATGCGTAATAAACCAAACTGTCTTTTTTCTCTTGAATCTGATTTACATAACGAGTTTCTTTTTGACCAAATTCTTTATTGATATCTGCTACAGCAATGTTCTGCGTTTGTTTCAAATTGTAGGTAAAATATAAACCTATGCTTATTAGCATTAATGCAGCAATACTCAACCATTGATAAAGCTTAAATGAATTTTTTGGCTGTTGCTTTTGATCTAACTCTGCTTCAATTTTAGCCCATAGTTGTTCTGATGGACCTTTTACTTCAAATTCTTTTTTATTGTCTTTTATAAATCCTGTTAATTTATCACTCATCTTACAACTCCTTTCATTTCTAATAAACTATTTAACTTTCTTTTTGCCCGCATATATTGAGAGCGTGATGTATTTTCAGATATTTTTAAAATATGTGAAATCTCTTCATGATCATATCCTTCAAATAAGTAAAGGGTTAAAACTACTCGATATCCATCAGGAAGTTCGTTCATTGCTGCTTTAATTGCTTCTACTTTTAATACCGCTTCATTTTCATCATAGCTAGGTTCATCGGTAACTTCAACTTCATCCAAACCAATAAACTCTACTTTCCTTTTTCGTAAATAATTGATTGATCTGTTTATAACAATCTGTTTCAACCAAAGACCAAAAGTACTTTCTTGTCTAAAATCTGCAATTCGATTAAAAGCATCTAAAAAAGCTTCCTGTAAAACATCTTCAGCTTCTGCACCATCATTCACTATACGTAAGGCCACATTGTACATCGCATTAGCATACAATTTGTATAATTCAAATTGTGCTTTGCGATTACCAGTTCGGCATTCGTTAACCAGTTCTATTTGCTTATCTATGTATACTGTTTCCAAATTCTAAAGCGTTCTGATTAAAAGACATTAAATTTTTTAAAACGTTGCATCAAGGTAGAAGTTTTTTTATGAAAAGGGTGTAGGAGTAGGGTTTAAGGTTTAGAAAAGCACAGTCAACAGCTGGTTTTAATGTTAGTCCTGCTATACGTTTCAAGTCCCGAAGAAAATTCGGGAGCTTTTCAATACTATCAGGTTTAGATCACAAAAGCTTGTGCTCAAATTAAAGCAAAATAAACACTACTAGATCGCTCTTAATTCTTATTACCAACTACTATATACTTATTAAAACAAAATCGGTATTTTTGCGGCTCAAAATTTATTTTAAACATGTTAAGAACAACAACTTGTGGTGCGTTAACACTGCAAAATTTAGGAGAAAATGTAACACTCTGCGGTTGGATGCAGAATTCTAGAGATTTAGGTGGGATGACTTTTATAGACATTCGCGATCGTTACGGTATTACCCAGTTGGTTTTTAACATGAATGATAATATAGATTTGTGTGAAAGTGCTCGTAAATTAGGTCGTGAATTTGTAATTAAAGTAACTGGAACCGTAGTAGAACGTTCGAATAAAAATTTAGAAATCCAAACTGGTGAAGTTGAATTAAAAGTTACTGCTTTAGAAATTTTAAATGTATCAAAACTACCTCCTTTTTTAATTGAAGATAAAACAGACGGTGGTGATGATTTGCGCATGAAATATCGCTACCTAGATTTACGTCGTAACCCTATTAGAAATAATATGATTTTACGTCATAGAATGGCTCAATCGGTTCGTCGTTATTTAGATGGTTTAGATTTTATTGAAGTAGAAACACCCGTATTAATTAAATCTACACCAGAAGGTGCAAGAGATTTTGTGGTGCCTAGCAGAATGAATGGCGGTGAGTTTTATGCTTTACCACAATCACCCCAAACATTTAAACAATTGTTGATGGTTTCTGGTTTTGATCGTTACTTTCAAATTGTAAAATGTTTTAGAGATGAAGATTTACGTGCAGACAGACAACCAGAATTTACACAGATTGATTGTGAAATGTCTTTCATTGAGCAAGAAGATATCTTAAATACTTTTGAGGGTTTAATTAGAACGTTATTTAAAGAAGTTCGCAATTACGATTTACCAGAAGTGCCACGTATGCAATACGCAGATGCGATGCGTTTGTATGGTTCAGATAAGCCAGATACTCGTTTTGAGATGAAATTTGTCGAGATGAACCAAGTGGTAAAAGGCAAAGAATTTCCAGTATTTGATAATGCAGAATCGGTAATTGCTATTAATGCTAAAGGTTGCGCACATTATACACGTAAACAATTAGATGAATTAACAGACTTTATTAAACGACCGCAAATTGGTGCAACTGGATTGATTTACCTTCGTCACAATGAAGATGGGTCGTTAAAATCTTCTGTTGATAAATTTTATAGTGAAGATGAGTTAGCGAAATGGTCTGTGGCTTGCCAAACTGAACCAGGAGATTTGGTTTTAGTAATGGCTGGTGGAATAGATAAAGTACGTAAACAATTAAGCGAGTTGCGTTTAGAAATGGGGTCTCGTTTAGGTTTACGTGATAAAAATAGATTTGCTGCACTTTGGGTTTTAGATTTTCCTCTGTTAGAATGGGATGAAGAAACTCAGCGTTTTCATGCGATGCACCATCCATTTACATCACCAAAGCCAGAAGACATTGCGATGTTAGATACAGACCCTAAAAATGTTCGTGCCAATGCTTATGACATGGTCGTTAACGGCACAGAGATAGGTGGAGGTTCTATCCGAATTCACGATAGAACATTACAAGCTTTAATGTTTAAGCATTTAGGTTTTAGTACAGAAGAAGCGCAAAAACAATTTGGTTTCTTAATGGATGCTTTCGAATTTGGCGCACCTCCACACGGTGGAATTGCTTTCGGATTTGATAGACTATGCTCAATTTTTGCAGGTTTAGATTCAATTAGAGATGTAATTGCTTTCCCTAAAAATAATTCGGGTAGAGATGTAATGATTGATAGTCCGAGTACAATTGATGATAAGCAATTGAAAGAATTGAAGATCAAAACGGATTTGTAATCAAGCTTTGTCATTTCGAGGAATGAAGCAATTTAAAATGTATGTTGCTTTAAGATTGCTTCGCGCCTCGTAATGACAGTCTATAAAAAAAAGAGGCATTTTCAATTTGAAAATGTCTCTTTTTTTGAATCTTCATCCTGAATTAGCAAATTAATTCACTAAAAATACCGCATTGTTAAATAATTGTTTTCCGTTTTCCCAAAAAGCACGGAATAAAACATCAGTTCCAATGTAAATAACATTACCCTTTCCAGATTTCTGTACGCCGTATAATAAACCGGTTTCTAATTTCTTTTTCACCTTGTCCCCTGCAACACCAGCCATGTAGCTAGTGGCTTTTAATGTACCAACATTCCATCCATTTTCTAATGGCTCGTAAATTTTATCATCCGTTTTTAAAGTATAGTAATATTTTCCTAATCCTAAAGCCAGTGGATGGGTTTGATCTAATTCTACTTTATAAATTGCTCCAGGAATAGAATTTTGCATGTCATCCTTGTCGCCATATTTACGCTCATTTATAACTTTTTCGTCCTTTTTGGGATATTCTTTCTTCTTGATGTCAAAACCTTTTTTGCCTATAAATGAACTAATAGCATCATCCATTAAAATAAGTTTGCCACCAGCGCTAACCCAAGAGCTTAATCGATCAGCTAATTTATCTTCATAAGAACCATCAGGTAAAATCAATACATTTATTTTATTAATGTCAAGCGATGCAGCACTTTGAGAGTTAATCATAGTGATAGGATAATTTAACTCTTGTTCAAAGAAGTGCCAAACTGCACCTACTGCAAGTGATGAAGTTCCTTGACCAGTTACCACTGCAATTTTTGGCGTAGCTAAAATAGGATATACATTAGAACCAAAATCCTTACCCTTATCTACGTATCCACTTGCGATAGGATAAAATGAAGTATTATACTGTTGCGCTACATTATTTAACTTTTTAATTAAATCTTTATTTATTTTTTCATTTTCTGCTCTATAAATTAATAAAGAACCTGATTTATAAACTTTATCACCAATGTTAAATCCTTCTTCTGCAATGCGCACTTTAATTTTTTGTCTTTGTAATTCTACTAATACTTGAGCGTCTTTTACAGCATCCCAAGTCATTGACCAAGCATAAGGATTAGCGATACTTGGCATTACTTCTCTCTTGTCTTCTATTGATGAAAAACTACCAGTTATAGATTCTTTAAGCGCATATGCATTCAATCCGTAAGCATATGGTAATGCCCAAGCCGTAATATCATAAGTGTTTGAGTCAGTTACTATTGTTTTTGGTTCGAAAAGCACACTTGCCAATACAGCGCTTGGTTGTTGTAGGTTTAATACTAAATCATTGCGCTCAATTTTGAAATTTTCTTGTTTTTGTGTTTCAAAATTAAATCCACTCAAGGATTTATCACCTCCAAAAGTATATGTAATATTATTTTTCTTTAGAAGAGTGGCTAATTTATTTATACGGTCAATGTTTTGTGCCTTAACAATATAAGTTTTATAATTTCCAGGAGGGTTAGAGACACTTTTTTCAAAATATTTTTTAAACTCACTCACTAACTTTTCTGAGTTTGCAGCAGCTGTTTCAATAGTTGCCATAGATGTTGTAAAATGATGGTCTATTCTATCTTTTAATGTTAAAGTATCGCCATCTAATGTTAAAACTGCTAGACCAGCCCTAATGCCACCTTGCTCGTAGGTCATTCCTATGGCACCATTATATAATGGATAAGTATCTCCATAAGATGGATATAAAAGATCAAAGCGTTCTTTTGTAAAATACTGCCACCCGTTTTGATCAAAATACTTAGCATTATTTTTTCCAACAATTACCTGAAACTCTCTTTGCCAAGGTGTAATATCTTGGTGAACTGGTTCTGCTGCAGGGGCAAAATAGTAAGGCTCATTATAGCCTTGCTCATGAAAATCTACGTGAACTTGAGGCATCCATTTATGATAGGCTAAAATCCTTTGTTGACTCTCTACTTGCGTTTGCCAAGCCCAGTCTCTGTTTAAATCAAAATAATAATGATTGGGCCTGCCTCCTGGCCAAGGTTCAGTATGTTCAACTGCTGCAGGATCAGGGTTAGGAACTTTTCCAGTTATCATGTTGTAATTGCTTACATACCTTTCTCTACCATCAGGGTTTAAACATGGATCTATAATAACTACTGTATTTTTTAACCATTCTTTCGTCTGGTTGTCATTAGCTGTAGCTAAAGTATAAATAACCCTCATAGAAGTTTCTGTAGAGTTAGCCTCATTTCCATGTACATTGTAGCTTAACCAAACAATAGCAGGTTGTTTAGTAAGCTTAGCTGCATTTTTATCTGCTTTTGACAAAGCTAAATTTGATGTTCTAATTTGTTCAATATTATCCATATTGGCCTGATCAGAAATCACAGCTAAAAGTAATTCTCTTCCTTCATAGGTTTTACCATAAACCTGTAATTGAAGATTTTTGCTTGTTGAAGCAACTTTTTTAAAATAATCTACTACTTTTTGATGCGGTGTAAACTTACTTCCTAATGGATAGCCCAAAAACTCATCAGGAGATGTTACTTGCGCAAAAATCGTTGTTGTTCCAAAGACTAAGAACAAGAATAAGAGAGAATATTTTTTCATAAAAATAGAATATTTATCAATAATACTAAAAAGAATATTTTATTTGTCTTTGCATTCGTAATTTTACAAATAAATTTATCCTCATTCGCTAAATGACAACGATAGAACAGCTTTACAAAATCTATTTAAAATATTCGACTATTTGTACCGATACAAGAATGATTAGCTCAGAATGCTTGTTCTTTGCTTTAAAGGGAGAAAATTTTGATGCTAATACATTTGCTGTTCAGGCACTTGCCCAAGGTGCAGCCTTTGCGATTATAGACAATAAAAAATTTGCTGAAAATGAGCATTTCATATTAGTAGAGGATGTTTTGACGGCCCTACAAGATTTAGCCAGACACCATAGAAAGCAATTAAATATACCAATAATTGGCTTAACAGGCAGTAATGGTAAAACAACTACAAAAGAATTAATTAAGGCAGTTTTAGCCGAGGAATACAATATTTACGCCACAAAAGGAAATTTAAACAATCACATTGGTGTTCCTCTATCAATACTTTCTATACAAAGTGATGTGGAAATTGCCGTTATAGAAATGGGCGCTAACCACCAAAAAGAAATAGAGTTTTTGTCTGAAATCTGCCAGCCTACACATGGCTTAATTACTAATGTTGGTATGGCACATCTAGATGGATTTGGTGGGTTTGAAGGAGTTAAAAAAGGTAAAGCAGAATTGTTTACTTACCTTAAACTACATCAAGGAATAACTTTCATTTATAAAGATAATTCAAATTTGATGGAAATGAGCCGAGCTGCAGGCTTAGATAAAATCGTTTACTATGGTAGTGATCAAGAAAATGCAATTAGTGGAAAATTAAAACAAAGTGACCCATTAATTGAATTTGAATGGGCAACACGTGAAGCTAACTACGTAGGTAAAACGAATTTAACGGGTACCTATAATTTCGAAAATATTTTAGCAGCCATTTGTATTGGGAATTTTTTCAAATTAACACCTGCTCAAATTAATAGCGGCTTAGCAAATTATTTTCCAAACAACAACCGCTCTCAATTGACTAAGACGGAAAATAATAATGTAATATGCGATTTTTATAATGCTAATCCGAGTAGTATGGCTGCGGCTTTAGACAATTTAAAAGCATTAAAATCCACACAAAAAATTGCCATTATTGGCGATATGTTTGAACTAGGTGCTGAAGCAAATGAGCAGCATGAAAAGATCGCGAAGCTAGCTGCGTCTTATGAATTAGAAACAATATTTATTGGTAAGGAATTTTATAAATTTAAAGATAAATATCCTGGAAAATATTTTAACATACCAAATGAGGTTGCTCAATTCTTAAAAGAAAATCAAGTTAAAGATAAATTGGTATTATTAAAGGGAAGTAGAGGAATGGCTTTAGAACAATTACTGCCCTTACTCTAGTTTGCTCCTTGTGACTTAATTTGTTCCAAAGCAATACCTAAATCAGTTTTTACATTTTCTGGCGTATTTGGATTTGCAATTAAAGCCGTCGCAATATTTTTAAACTTATCGTATTGCTTCATTTTAATATGGATAATGCCTTTTACGAAATCTTTCATGTAGCTTAATTTTACTTCATCAGCAGGAATTTGTACCGTATCAAATTTTGCAAGTGTTTCAGTCAATTTTCCTTCTTGCTCAAGTGTTGGTCCAAAACTCATCATGGCGTTGCACAATTGTTCAAATCCTACTTTTGTAGGTGTATTGTCTAATAAAATATTAAACTCTTTAACAGCTTCATCAGTATTTTTATCTTGTAAAAGATATTGTGTTCTAAAATAATGATAAACAAAAAATGAACTTGATGGTACATATTTATCTAATAGATCTTTAATGCTAATAAAATTAATTTCTTGCTCTCCTTTAACCCCACTTTGATAAAGCCCATAACCCAAAGTTAAACTAATGATGCGTTGCTCAATTTCTGCAGCACTGTAATTACTTGTACCTTCAATTTTTGATTTATTAGCAATAATATAAGCAAGTGTTTCTTCGTTTGGTACTGCATTTACAAAAGTCATCACCAAATCAATTAATTCTGGCGAACCCAAAACATCTGTTTGTTTAGCAAGGTAATCTCTACTAATGTCATAAATATCTTCATCCTTATTCGCAATCGCCATACCTACTAGCTTTGCGAATTGTACATTAGACAACTGCATTGCTTTGTTTTTTAAACTGTAATATTGTGTTTCTGGATTTATCGCTGTTTTTGCTAATTCTAAAAACTGATTTGCAACTTGAAAACCTAAACCCTTGTGCAGCATTTCGCCATCGCCACTTACAAACAATAAACTTGGATAAGCAGTAACCGCAAATTGTTGGGCAAGCATTATTCCCTCGCCTTTTTCCATGTCGTATTTTACATTAATAAAATTAGCATTATAGAAGTCTGCAACTGATTGATCTTTATAAGTATCAGCATCCATTTGTTTGCATGGCCCACACCATACAGCATAGGCATCAAAGAATATAATCTTATTTTCTTTTTTAGCTTTTGCCAAAACAGTACTCCAAACTGGGTTTTCTAAAAAGATAATTTCTGCAGCGTTAACTGTACTTGTTATGATAAAAAGGCTTAAAGCCAAGATTAAGTTTTTCATTAAAATCGTATCAAATTATGTTATTCTAGTAATCGACTACTTTGGGTTTTCAGTCTGTTTACTAATATTTATTCCTATATCACTTATTCCCGTAAGAGGATTATCACTCATGTTTTGTGTTATTTCTATTTCATATTTACCAGGTTTAGCAAAGTGATAATCTTTTAACAAGGTAAAATTATGAGCAAAAATATCTCCAGAACCCTTTCCTATCCATTCCCCATCATTTTTAGCGAGTTTAAATTCGTAACGTGTAATTTTATTTAAGCTATCTCCTTTTAAACGCATCACCACAAAAAGATTTGAATATTTATAATCTAAAGTATGGCGAAGTTTAAAACGAACAGTATAAGATTGATTAATATCTCTAATTTCTACCGTTGCTTTAGCACTTTTAGCATATAGCCAACTATTTTCTGCTACAGCATCATTAGTGTCTACTAAATTATTATCTAAACAACTCGTTATCAATAATACGATAGCCATTAAAGACAAAATAAATTTTAACTTATTCATTTAGCTATAATTTTTAACGTTAAGGATTTGGAGTTTGATCTGTCGGGTTATTTTTGTTGCGGTTTTTATTTCGATTTTTGTTATTTCTGTTAGCTTTTTTCGGAGCATCAGCCTGCCCAACTTCAGTTCCATCTCCTATTGGGGTTTGAGGTCTAGGGTTTGGTTTTGCTGTAGCATCATTCGGCTGTTTCGGCTTTTGACCTTGTGGTTTTGGTGTATTAGGTTTAGCTTGTTGGCTCAGTCTTTCAGTTTGTTGCGTACGATTACGATCGTTTCTTTGATTAGGATTATTGGTTTTATTGTTTGGATTTCCGTTTTTATTGCGATTGTTGTTCTTGTTTTTAGATTTATCATCTAAACGCGTTAAACTATCCTGACCAACAACATTTTCATAATCATGTACCTTCTCTACTATTGCAGTAGTTGTTAACTCTACAGCTTCATCTTTTAAGTTTATAGGTTTTTCTCCTTT
>JBBSRF010000005.1:0-26518 GCA_038243335.1 Sphingobacteriales bacterium | reverse complement strand
GATAAAAGAGCAAGGAATAAAGATAAGCATCCTATCTAAATACTAACTACTAACTACTCGAATAATGTTCAAATTAAATCTAAAAATCGCTTTGCGTAACCTTTGGAAGAATAAAGGTTTTTCTGTAATAAACATTGGTGGTTTAGCTATTGGCTTAGCGAGTTGTATGATATTGCTGTTGTACATTGGATATGAATGGAGTTATGATAAACAGACTACAAATAGCGATAAAACTTATGTAGTCTATCAAAATTCTGAGGCAAATGGTAAAATATTTAGCTGGGCTTGGACTCCTAATGTTATGGCTGATGAAGTTCAAGAAAAAATTACAGGAGTAAAGTACGCCTCTCGCTCCACTTATCCAATGACTAAACTGATTACTGTGGGCGATGAAAAAATATCTAGTAGGGCGAATTTTGTAGATCAAAATTTTCTAAAAATACTAGATTATAAATTTATTAAAGGTAATCCAAATGAAGTATTAAAAGGTGTTAACACAATTATTTTAACTGAGTCATTTGCTAAAAAATTATTTGGTGATGAAGACCCAATTAACAAAACTGTCAAGCTAGAAAATCAAGATGTTTTAAAAGTTGAAGCTGTAATTGAAGATGTTCCTGCAAATAGTAGTTTATATTTTGAATGTTTAATGCCTTGGGCCTTGTTCGAAAAAAGAGAACCTTGGGCTAAAGAAGGTACATGGGGAAACAACATGTGTTTGACTATGGTTCAGTTAAAAGACAATAAATATTTTGATCAGGCAAATGCCGAAATGAAAGGCATTTATAACCGAAATCAAAAAGAAAACGATGCAGAAGCATTATTACATCCGCTAACCAAATGGCATTTGTATGGTGATTTTGTGAATGGAAAATCTGTTGGTGGGAAAATAGATCAGCTTAAAATATTCTTATTATTAGCATTCTGTATTCTACTGATTGCTTGTGTAAACTTTATGAATCTATCCACTGCCAGATCTGAAGGTAGAGCAAAAGAAGTTGGCGTTCGTAAAGCCATAGGTTCTTCACGTCAATCCTTAATCAGCCAGTTTTTTCTAGAATCTTGGTTAATCACTTTTATAGCTACAGTTATTGCTTTTATTTTAGTGGAGATTAGTCTACCTTATTTTAATAATTTACTAAATATTGAACTGCAGATTGATTATAATAATATTACTTTTTGGATTACACTCTTGGCACTAATGATTTTTACTGGCTTTACAGCTGGAAGTTATCCTGCTTTATACTTGTCTTCTTTTGAGCCTATCAAAGTTTTAAAGGGATTAAAAATTAAATCTGATTCATCAGTTTCTGTCCGAAAAGTGCTAGTTGTTATTCAATTTGTATTTGCAGCGTGTTTGATTATTTGTACATCAGTAATTTATCAACAGCTTAATTATGTGAAAAATAAGCCAATTGGTTATGATAAAGCTAATTTAATTCAAGTTGCTGTACAAGGCAATATGGCTGATAGGAGTAAGCAAGAGTTGCTTAAAAATCAATTGATCAGTTCTGGTGCAGCAACTAATGTTACTTTCTTTAGTAAAGACATTACCGAAAATGGTAATAATACAACTGGTGTTTCATGGGAAGGAAAAAATCCCACTGAATCGATTTTGTTTAACACTAGAGGAATTGGTAGTGATTTTATAAAAACTATTGGAACGGAGTTGGTTAGTGGAAGAGAGTTTTTAGCAATAGCTCAAAATGATAGCTTGAGTTTAATGCTAAATGAGGCTGCAGTTAAAATGATGAGATTAAAAAATCCGATTGGCGTCATTATTAATTGGAATGGAATGAGGTTTACCAATGTTGGCGTGGTAAAAGATTTTGTAGTAGAAAGTGCTTATCAGAAAGTGGCGCCCATGTTATTTTATCCAGGTTATAGAGATGATGCAGCAGTGATGTTGGTTCGCTTAAATTCAAATCAAAATATAAGTTCATCTTTAGAGAAAATAGATCTTTTAGTAAAAGAAATAGAGCCTAATTATCCAATTAGTAGAAAATTTGTTGATGAATCATTTGCTGTAAAATTTCAAGATGAAAAATTATTAGGGACACTTTCTAATTGGTTTGGCGGTTTTGCTATTTTTATTTCTTGTTTAGGCTTGCTAGGCTTAGCTTTATTTATGGCAGAGCAGCGTAAAAAAGAAATTAGCATTCGTAAAGTTTTGGGCGCAAGTACAACTAATATTCTCACTTTGTTGAATAAAGATTTCATCAAATTGGTGGCAATTGCAAACATTATTGCTTTTCCTTTAGCTTACATCATCATTAACAAATGGTTGTCTGCTTTCGAATATAGAGTTTCCATATCATTTTTGCCATTTGCATTGGCAATAGCCATATCTATCGTAATTGCTGTATTAACCGTTAGCATACAATCCATAAAAGTGGCAAAAGCAAATCCTATAGATGCATTAAAATATGAATAAGCCCCACCCAACCTCCCCAAAGGGGAGGAGTGTAAAGCTTAAAGATTAAGTGCATTACAAGTCACATATCTCACATCTCAATACTCATATCTCGAATAATGTTCAAACTCAACTTAAAAATCGCTTTGCGTAACCTTTGGAAGAATAAAAGCTATGCCTTTATCAGCATGGCTGGTTTGGCTGTGGCGCTAACCATCTTTATTTTGGCAATGTTATATGCTAACTATCAGCGAAGTTATGATACGTGGAACAAAGATTATAAACAAATTTTTAGGGTAAATTATACCTCCACCGATGGTGAAGATGTAGGTTTAAGTCCGGGTAATTTAGCTACGGTAAGTAAAGAGAAAATACCAGTGGTAGAAGCCGCAACTAGAATACAGGATTACTGGTATGGTGAAATGCTGGTAAAAGCCAAGGCAAAAAGTTTATACGTTAAAGATGTATTATTAGCAGATAGTAATTTCTTTAGGGTTTTTGAATATAATGCTGTTTTTGGGGATTTAACTAAATCATTAACAACTCCGCAATCTGTAGTGTTAAGTAAAGAATATAGTGATATATTATTCGGGAAAGATGTAAATCCAGTAGGAGAGACCATTACGTTAGATAACAATATGGGTTATTTGGTAGAGGCCGTAATTGATGTAGCTCGCTATCCTTCACATTTTAAGTTTAACATGATCCGAAGGTTTACAAAAAGTGCTTCTTCCGATTACTATAGTAATAATTATTATACCTATGTTAAATTAGTGAAAGGAGCTAATTTAGATCAGGCTAATCAAAGTTTCAATGCGACTAGAAAAGAAATTCTTTCTGCTGAGTTAACAAAACTTTCAGTTGAAGACCAATCAGGGTTTTTAAATTTTATAAAAAATAACACACTTTATCTACAACCTATACAAGATATCCACCTTAGCCCAAGTAAGGTTGAATATGAATTTGTGAACAATGGAATTGGTAAATATATGTATATCACACTTGTGGTTGCATTTTTAGTGCTCATTATTGCAGCTATAAATTTTACCAATTTATCGGTAACTATGGCTACCCGAAGAGCAAAAGAAACCAGTGTTAGAAAAGTACTTGGAGCGCAAAAACTACAATTGGCAATTCAATTTATCTTAGAAACTGCATTACAGTGTTTGTTTAGTTTAATTGTTGCTTTAGCATTAGTTGAACTACTATTGCCTGCATTTAATACACTTTTAGGAACGGCCATTGTGTTGGAAAACTTCAGCGATTACGGTCAGATTTTAGTTCAGATTTTAATAGCCTTAATCGTAATTACACTAGTAGTTGGCGCATATCCAGCACTATTAATTAGCAATATTGTGCCAGCAATTGTATTGAAGGGAAATTTTAGCAACAGCAATAAAGGTTATTGGGTAAGAAATACATTGATAGTAATGCAATTTACAATTGCTGTAGTATTTATATCTGGAATTTGGGTAATCAATAGTCAACTTTCTTACATGCAAAATAAAGATCTTGGCTATCAACCTCAGCAGGTATTAGCAATTATGATGAAACAGGAAAATAGCGATCAGCATTTTAATAAAATTAAAAATAGTCTTAAGCAAATTTCAGGAATTAATACCATTTCGAGAGCAGATCATATTCCCGGAGAAGATATGGGTGGAAATAGTTATAGTTCAAATGGGAAAACTTTTAGTGGTAATTTCATTAGTGTTGACGTTGATTATTTCAAAGCTATGGGAATGAAATTGCTTCAAGGACGTGGTTATAGTGCTACAAATGTTTCTGATACTACAAAGTCTATTATTTTAACAGAAACTGCAGCTAAAACATTCGGAATAGACAACCCAGTAGGCAAAAGTTTAAAACTTCATGGAACCGATGTTAATATTATTGGATTAGTGAAAGATTATCATCATTACAGTCCAGAGAAAAGTTATCAACCTATTGTTTTTCAATACATAAAAGGCAATCCGCTGCGTTATGTGATTGTTAATCTAGATCCTAAGCAATCGGCTACTGCATTGAGCCAGATAGAGCAGGAATGGGCAAGGCTAGAGCCAGAATTCCCAATTAAATACAGCTTTTTAAACACATCGTTTGAGCAAATGTTAGCCAGTCAGGCGCAACTGCGGAAATTAATTGGCTTATTGTCTGCGGTTACCATAACATTAGCCTTAATGGGTTTATTTGCTATTGCAGCATTTACAACACAACGAAGAAGTAAGGAGATTAATATCAGAAAGGTATTGGGTGCATCGATTATGGATATTTTAAAGTTGCTGAACAAGGGTTTTGCTTTGTTGGTAATCCTTGCTAATTTAATCGCATGGCCTATTGCCTACCTTATCCTCAATAAATGGCTGAACGAATTTGCTTTTAGAATAGATATGCCTGTTTTGCCATTCATTCTTTCGGGCATACTTACACTTCTACTTACTGTTTTAATTGTGAGTTTACAATCTTTTAAGGCGGCAAATGGAAACCCAGTAGATGCGTTAAAATACGAGTAATTTAAAAGTTCGAATATGAACATTTTTGTTCGTTATTGAACAGTTCAAATTTATTTTTTATAATTAACAAATTGATTTTCAATATTTTATATTATTTATTTATAGTGGTACAAAATTGGCATTAGCTTTCAACATAACGAGTTGCAAGTTAAGAGATGTAGGTTACAAGTCTGGGCTCATAACTCGTAACACAAAACCTTTAATACAATTATGTTTAAACTTAACCTAAAAATCGCTCTGCGCAACCTTTGGAAGTATAAAAGCTACACCGCAATAAATATATTCGGACTTTCAATCGGATTAGCAAGCTGCATTCTTATTTTCATTTTTGTAAGACATCAACTCAGCTTTGATAAAGATTTTGCCAATGGCGACAGAATTTATCGTGTAGTTACAGATTGGAAATATGCTGATGGGAATGAATTTCACTCATCAGGAACACCAATGCCTCTTCCGGCTGTTTTTCGAAATGACTTTTCTCAATTTGAAAAAGTGGCAGCTATAAAACAAGATGGTGGAATTATAAAAGTTAAAGCACAAGCAGGGAAGTCGGAAATAAAGGATTCTGAATCAGTTTTTTATGCCGAACCTTCATTCTTCGAAATTTTCGATTATAAATGGTTAAATGGCAATCCAAACCAATCTTTAACTGCTCCATACACAGTGGTATTGTCAGAAAAATTAGCAAATAAATATTTTGGCGACTGGCATAAAGCAGTAGGTAATAGCATCAATTTTAATGCAGATAAAGATTTTAAGGTTACGGGTATAATTAAAGATAATCCGCAGAATAGTAGTTTCCCTTTAGGTATCATTTTTAGTAATGCGAGTTTCAATTCTAAAAACATTAAAGACTGGGGTTCTGTCTCTTCAAGTTGGGAGTGTTACGTATTGCTAAAAAAAGGTATTTCTGTTACAGAGTTAGCGAAACCTTTAGCGCAACACTTAAATAAATATGAAAATGAGAAAGATGCTCCTGGAAAAGTTAACCATACTTTCCAACCTTTAGATGATATTCACCATAGTGAAGATTATGGTAATTTTGCTAATCAAAATACACCTTACAAACAAATTGTTGGTTTAGGTATTATTGGTTTGTTTTTACTATTAACAGCGTGTATCAATTTCATTAATTTAGCTACAGCGCAAGCAATTAGCCGAAGCAAAGAAGTTGGTGTACGTAAAGTAATGGGTAGCAGACGTAAACAATTAATCTGGCAGTTTTTAAGCGAAACGGCTTTAATTACTATTATAGCATTATTATTAGCTTGTGTATTTGCAGAATTAACATTGCCAAAAATGGAGAATTTATTTGGTGGTGATGTTTCCTTTAGTCTTTTTGGTCACCCAATAATTTTTATTTTTCTATTAGTTTTATTGGTTTTAGTAAGTTTCTTAGCAGGATTATATCCAGCATTAATCATGTCTGGTTTTAGTCCGGCTTTGGCTATTAAGAATAAGGTGGCAGCAAATGCTGGAGGGGTTGGTTTACGCAAAACATTGGTAGTAGTGCAATTTGCAATTACCGCTGTATTAATTGTAAGTACATTGGTTGTAATTAAGCAAATGAGCTTCATTAGAGATAAGTCTTTAGGATTTGATAGTGAAGCTATTGCGCTAATTACTGTACCGCAGGATAGCGTTGGAAAGCTTAAATTTGATGGTTTTAAAGAAAGAATAATGAAAATTAATGGTGTTAAAAATGTTAGTTTCTGTTCTGCAGCACCGTCATCTGATAATAATAATGAGACTAGCTTTACCTACAACAGTTCAAAAAGTCGAGATTTTCAGGCAAATGTAAAAGCAGTAGACGAAGATTATTTTAACACTTTTGGTTTAAATTTAATTGCTGGAAGAGGAATTTCGAAAAGTGATACTATTAAAGAGTTTGTAGTAAATGAAACGCTTCTTAAAAAGATAAATATAAAAGACCCTAAGGAGGCAATAGGTAAAATAATGGCACTTTGGGGCGGAAAAGGACAAATTGTAGGTGTGGTTAAAGATTTTAATAACTATTCATTACATGAAGCGATTGCTCCGATGGCTATATTCTCAAAAAAAGATAGATACAGAACTATAGCTATAAAATTAAACGTCAAGGAAATGGCTAGTACAATGAAAAATATTGAAAGTACTTTTAATACTACTTTTCCAGATTTTGTTTACGAAAATAATTTTTTCGATGAAAATTTAAAAGGTTATTACCAAACTGAGCAGATCATGGGAACGTTGTTTAAAGTATTTGCTAGCGTAGTTATCTTTATTTCATTTATAGGTTTGTTCGGGTTAATCTCATTCGTAGCCACACAAAGAACTAAAGAAATTGCCATTCGTAAAGTATTAGGTGCCTCAAATTACGAATTGGTTAAAATGTTAAACAGTTCGTTTTTATGGATGGTTTTAATTGCAAACATGTTGGCTTGGCCAGTGGCTTATATTTTAGTTTCAAATTGGCTTTCTACTTTTCAGTATCGAACTGAATTAAGTATTTGGCCTTTTGTAATTGCCATGTTAGCTTCCATGAGTATTACCGTAATTACAGTTAGTTTAAGAAGCTACAGAGCAGCAAAAGCGAATACAATTGATGCTTTAAAATACGAATAATATCCCCACCCAAGCTCCCTAAAAGAGAGGAGTTGCAGGGAGGAAAACTAAAATACTTAAAAAAGTAATTCAAAACAAAGCATTTATGCACCATAATAACTAACATTAATATTAACAGAAATTAATTTATTTACAACAAACTAAAAGTCCTCCCCTTTGGGGAGGATTTAGGAGGGGCTTATGATTGAACTAAAAAACATAGAGAAATACTACGCTAATAAAGGTGTAAAAAGTTACATCCTTCGTCACGTAACGACCAATATTAAACAAGGCGAATTTGTTTCCATTATGGGGCCATCAGGTGCCGGAAAATCAACTTTGTTGAATATTTTAGGCATGTTAGAAGAACCAACTTATGGAGAATATCATTTTATGGGTGAGGATGTAACTGCTATGAAAGAACGCCAAAGAATAGAGCTTTACCGCAATCACTTTGGTTTTGTTTTTCAGGCTTACCATTTAATTGATGAAATGACGGTTGCCGAGAATATTGAAGCCCCATTGTTATACAAAAAAATTCCTGGAGCAGAAAGAAAGAGTCGCATTGCAGATGTTTTAGATCGGTTTAATATGGTGGCGAAGAAAGATTTGTTTCCCAACCAACTTTCAGGTGGACAACAACAACTTGTAGGTGTTGCAAGAGCTTTAGTTGCCCAACCCTCTATAATTTTAGCCGATGAACCTACTGGCAATTTACAATCTGCACAAGCAGAACAAATAATGGATTTATTCAAAAAATTAAATAAAGAAGACGGCATCACGATTATTCAAGTTACGCACTCAGAAAAAAATGCGCAATACGGTAATCGTATTTTAACGATAGAAGATGGAGTGATTAAGGAAGACTTAGCAGTTACCAGTTGAGAGTTTTCAGTTCGCAAACTATATCTAATTACTAAATACTTTATACTAACTACTTAAAAATGTTTAAACTCAACCTTAAAATCGCTTGGCGAAATCTTTGGAAGAAGCGGTAAATAATCCCTTTGTTGCCTTGAAGTATGAATAATTCAGTAAACACTAAGCCGTTTACAATTATTCAATAGCCAAATCTAAAAATATTCGTAAATTGGGGCATTAAAATAATACACATGAATCATTGGTTAGTCAAATCAGAACCTTTTAAATATAGTTGGGAACAGTTTAATAAAGACGGACGTACCTTTTGGGATGGTGTTCGAAATTACCAAGCACGTAATAACCTCAGAGAAATGAAAGAGGGCGATTTAGTCTTGTTTTACCACAGTAACGAGGGTAAAGACGTAGTTGGGATAGCTAAAGTGGTTAAGGAAGCTTATCAAGATCCAACAACAGCTGATACCAATTGGGTAGTAGTAGATTTAATTCCAGTACAATCGTTGGATAAACCAGTTACTCTAGCGCAAATTAAAGCAGAAGAGAGCTTGGTTGATATCTCATTGCTTAAGCAAGGTCGTTTATCAGTAATGCCATTAA
Source organism: Sphingobacteriales bacterium (assembly GCA_038243335.1). GTDB lineage: Bacteria > Bacteroidota > Bacteroidia > Sphingobacteriales > Sphingobacteriaceae > Pedobacter. The sequence goes on along the minus strand of JBBSRF010000005.1, from coordinate 17,533 downwards.
AAGCCACAGAATTCGATAAAATATTGGAGATGGGAAGTTAATGTTATGCTCGCCCTGTGTCTATAGTTTTACCTTTTTTACTAGTCATTAATCCAAATGTCATTACCAAACTTGTGCCTAGAACAACCATAAATAAAAATGCAGTGCTAATTTCTGGCAGTTTCATGCTTTCTGGCAAATTATAATAAAGTAAAATACTAATTAACCCTCTCGGACTTACAAATCCTTCGGGCAATATGTGCTCTTTCTTAAATATTACTAAATAAGCAAAGCGAATAATATATATGGTAATGAGGATCAATAGTCCATTTATGATGAGATAAAAATCATTTAATTCATAAACATTCATCGTAAAACCAAAAATTACAAAGAAAAAAGTCCGAATAATAAAAGCTGTTTCTGCTGATAATTGATGGAGTTGCTTTAAGTCTTCTGCTAAGTTTTTATAAATAAAAATGGTTTTAAACCAAGCATAATTAATCGCCTCTGCATTGTTTAGGAATAAACCAAATGCCAATATTAAAATTAATGATGAAAGGTGATAAGATTGTCCTAAAGCGTACACTAAAACTAAAATAGAAATAATCAAAAAGAACTTAATGTGATGCGAAATTCTGCCCATGATGTAGAGTAAGAAAGCACAGGCAGCTACAGATAGTATAATGATAATAAGAGTACTTAAAGCCAAGCTTGTAAAAGAACTCAATGAAATTTGAGCATTAGAAATGGTAAAATTGAATAGAACAATTCCTAATATATCAGAAAAAGAGCTTTCGTAAATTATAAATTCTTTTGTTTTTTGATTTAAAGCAGAAACTGAAGGAATAGCAATAGCTGAACTAATTATACTAAATGGTATCGCATTCACAAAGCACAAGTAGATGTCTTTTTCAGTTATTAAGTAAATAATCCAAGTAATTGCGACCACAGACAATAATAATATAGAAATTGCAGCAAAGAATGCGCCTTTAATTAGTTCATTTTTTTTCGTGTCATATTTCAAGTCTAAAGAACCTTCAAATACAATCAATATTAATCCGACTGTACCTAAAGCAGGTAAAATTCGTAAAAAATCAAATGTCTGTATTTTTAACTCATCAACTAATAGATGCAAGCCAATGCCTAAAAGCAATAACAAAAGAACAGAAGGTAGTTTGGTCTTGGTTGCAACAAGATCAAATAAATACGAGAATATAACCAACCCGCTTAAAATAATTAAAGTAGTATAGGTTGTCATATTTCTATTTTATATACTGATTAAGATTCAGTTAATCCTTAAAAAATAAAGCTTTAAGTTCACTTGCATCATTAGGTTTCATTTTTCCACCTAAAATTAAACGCAATTGTCTTCGCCTTAATGCACCATTAAATAGTTCTATTTCTTCTTCAGTTTCTGGTTGTAATTCAGGTACAGGAATTGTTCTTCCGCTTTGATCTACAGCAACAAAAGTATAATAGGCTTCATTGCTTTTTGCTCTTGTACCCGAAGGGATATTTTCTGCCCAAACATCTAAACGAACCTCCACAGAAGTATTAAAAGAACGAGTAACTTTAGCTTCAATTGTAATTACATCACCTAATTTAATTGGTTGTTTAAATGAAACATTGTCTACAGATGCAGTAACAACAATTCTATTGCAGTGCTTTTGTGCAGAAATAGCAGCAGCAATATCCATCCAATGTAATAAACGTCCGCCCATCAAATTATTTAAAGTATTGGTATCATTTGGTAATACCAACTCATTCATTATTGTAAAAGAATTTTTAGGGGTTTTAGCTTTTATACTCATAATTGCGCAAAAGTAAGTAAAAAACACCATTTTTTGATTTATTATCTTAGTAAACCAAACTTTTAAATTTAGATTAATTCAGTCTCGCTATTAATTTCAATTTTTTTGTAAGCGTCATATCATAGTTAGAATGATTTTTTTTCAATGAAGTATATTCACAACTATTAGCTTTTTTAAAGTTAAAGTCCTTAATGAAAAATAAAATTGAAAAATATAAAACAGTAATTAAACAAAATAAGTTTAAATACTGTTTTATGTTAAAAAAATTCTAATTAATGAAAAATCAAACGCTAATCCAATATTTTCATTGGTATTATAATGAATCAGATAATTTGTGGACAAAAGCAATGAAAGAAGCTGCTAATTTAAATGAACTAGGTTTTACCGGTGTTTGGTTTCCACCAGCTTTTAAAGGCAGTGCCGGTAGTTATTCTGTTGGTTACGATCCATATGACTTATTTGATTTAGGAGAGTTTGATCAAAAAAATACTATCAAAACAAAATATGGCAGCAAAAAAGAATACTTAGCGGCAATTGAAGCTTTACATCAAAACGATATAATGGTCATTGCAGATACAGTATTTAACCATAAAGCTGGCGGAGATGAATTAGAAAATATAAAGGTAAGAACGGTTAATGAAGATAACAGAAATGAGTTTACTTCAGATGTACAAGAAATTGAAGCATGGACAAAATTTACTTTTCCAGGTAGAAAAGAGAAATACTCTAAATTTATTTGGAATCATTGTTGTTTTAGTGGAGTAGATTGGGCAGAAAATTTAAAAGAGACTTCAATATTTGCTATACAAAATAATTACGGTGAAGGTTGGGAAAAAGTTCCTTCCACAGAAGAAGGTAATTACGATTACTTGATGTTTAATGATATTGATTTTAGGAATCCTGCGGTTAGAGAAGAGTTGAGAAATTGGGGAATGTGGTTTTATGAAACTACAAAAGTAGATGGTTTTAGACTTGATGCTGTTAAACATATTTCTGCCAAATTTATTATTGAATGGATGGATGAAATGCGGACAGCATGTAATAAAGAATTCTTTATTGTTGCTGAAAATTGGAATATTAAATGTGTAGAAGATTTAGAATGTTATATTGAAAAAACAGGAGGAAGAACGCAACTTTTCGATTCGCTTCTACACCATAATTTTTACATAGCTTCTAAGGAAGGAAAGGATTATGATTTTAAAACTATTTTTGATAATACTTTAGTTCAACATAATCCATTTTTAGCTGTCACTTTTGTAGATAATCATGATTCACAACCCTTACAAGCCTTAGAATCTTTTATAGACTTTTGGTTTAGACCATTGGCTTATGCTATGATTTTATTAAGAGAAGGAGGTATTCCTTGCGTTTTTTACACAGATGTTTATGGCGCTAAATATGAAGATAAAGATGAGAAAATTGAACTTGTTGCCTTGCCAGAGTTACCTCAAATGCTAAAAGTTAGAGAAAATTTAGCTTATGGAAATCAAATAGATTACTTAGATCATAACAATTGTATTGGTTGGACTAGAGCAGGGGATGAGGAGCATCCTAATTCTGGTTTAGCGGTATTGATGAGCAATGGAGATGATGGTTTTAAAGAAATGGAATTAGATAAAAGTTTCGCTGGAAAAAAATTCTTAGATGTTTTAGGTAAAAGAAAAGAAGAGGTAATAATTAATGAGAATGGTTTCGGCGAATTTTTCTGCAAAGCAGGAAGTGTTTCAGTTTGGATATTAAAAGTGTAAATTTTCGTCATTGCGAGTTACGAAGTAACCTTAAAGTGTGTTGCAATACTCAATATTAAAATTGCTTCGTACCTCGCAATAAAATTTTTAGTATTCATTTTTTTATAGGTTTGGATAGAACTTAATAACAAAGCAATCTATCTGTTGATATAAGTTACTTCTTAACTGAATTAATGTTCGTAAAACCAACCAATTCATCCCATCTACCACCTGGCTTGCGATAATATATTAATACTTGATAAGTATTTTCTGTTTGAAAAAATGAACCTTCAAATACTGTATCATCAAATTTTCCATTTTCCTCAACCCAAATATATTTAAAGTCATATAAACCTTGTTTCAACTTAATGTTGGCATAAAAACGTTGTTTAGATGGCTCATAGCTTAGTTTGCTTTCTTCATTTAGCCTATAGTTATTAAATCTGCCCAATACAAAAGCATTTCCATTAGGAGTAAGAGGTTTGGTATTTAAGCTAAATAAAATATTGGCGTAGTCGCTATCGGTAATGTTATCTCTACCATCTTGGTTACGAATAAAGAAATTACCATTTTCATCAAATTGGTTACTATATTTCGCATTACCATTAACTTGATCAGTAAACAGGATAACATTTAAAGTGCTGTCTCTATAAAAATCTTGCACATGATCTGCTTTATATCTAAAACTTCTGATATCAAACTTTTTAAATTCATTTCCTCCCCAAAACTCATTGGTATTTAAATCATTATAAATTAAAGATCCTTGCCTAACGAATGCAGGTTTTGTATTTGTATTGGCTGTTTCTGGAATTCCATTTTGCATTACTATCGCTTTCACATCCTGATAAGGATTTTGTATTGGGTTTTGATGGAAAATACTAAAATTTACTTTTTGCTTGGTTAATCTATTTTTTACATCACTACTTGGTACTACTTCTGCACCAACATTTACTGAGTTATCTAGGATGTAAAATCGTTGTGTAACAACAACTTTCTGTGGATTGTTATTTTGATAAACCTTGAGCAGATAATTACCACTAATTTTTGGTTTAATCTGGTTATTAGGTAGCGTAAGCTCGTAATGAGTGAATTTTTGTAACGTATTAAAAGAATATTTATAATTAAAAATGATGTCCTCTTTCAATCCATCTAAATAATCAATTGCATTAATTTTAGTGGGTTTCCAATCGTAACTACAATGCTCAATGGTATAGTTGTAATTTTTATTTCCACCATTTAAATCATCAAAAGCAAAAGTGATGGTTTCATTGCTTTTTAAAGTGATAATAGGAAATGATTGTTCCTTATTAGTATTATAACATTCAACCGTTTTAATGTTAGGTTGGTATACTTTATTGTCGTAAACAACAGTAGGGTTTTGTGCACGTGTTTTTGAAACAAAGCTTAAGATTAAAAAAGAAAAAAGAAATAGTTGAACAAGTTTCTTCATTAATAGTAATTTTGGTTTGCTTAAGCTTTCATCAATCAAATCACAGATAAACACTTATTTTACGAATGTAATTAATCTGTGCTTATCCGTGTAAATCTGTGGTTAATCTAACCTTCTAATTCCATTATCTCTGAAGCCAATTCTTCCCAGACTTTTTGAGCATGGTCTAATAAAGCCTTTTCTGCCAAGTATTTTTTGTTTGCTTCAGCTAATTTATATTGATTACTAAAAACTTCTTCTTTTGCTAAAGCTGCTTCAACTTCTTTTACACTTGCCTCAAAAACAGCAATTTCTTCTTCAGTTTTCTTTAACTTTTCATTTAGTTTTTTTAACTGTTGTTGCGCACTTGCTGTAACAGGTTCTGCTGGTTTTTTCTTTTCTTCTGTAGTTGGCTTAACAGGAATTGGTTTTGGCGTTGGAATTACTCTTTTGCTATTCCACTCCTCATATTCTGCATAAGTTCCAGGATATTCTTTAATTTTTTCCTCTTCAATAAACCAGATTTTGTTAGCTACGTTATCTAAGAAATACCTATCGTGAGAAACAGAGATAAAAGTTCCTTCATATTGCTGTAGAGCCTGAATTAAAATATTAACAGACTGAATATCCAAGTGATTGGTAGGTTCATCCAGAATTAAGAAGTTAGAATCTGTTGTCAAAGATTTAGCCAAAGCAACTCTCGATTTTTCCCCACCAGATAATACTTTAATTTTCTTAAAAACATCATCACCTGTAAACAAGAAACAACCTAAAATGCCACGCAATTCTGTGTCGGTATGTTTAGGCGCAAAAGCTTGTAATTCTTCTAAAATTGTGTTCTCTAAGTGAAGTGATTCTAATTGATGCTGTGCAAAAAAAGTTGTGGTTACATTATGTCCAGTTTCTACTTTTCCGTCAAAACTTTCAGCACCGGCAATCATTCTCAATAAAGTAGATTTCCCTTTACCATTGGCACCAATTAAAGCAATTTTATCACCTTTTTCAATTAAGCCGTCAGCATTTTCTAAAATATCAATGTTTGGATAAGATTTTGAAACTTGATCAACTTTAATTACGTGTCTTCCACTAGGTTTAGAGAATTTAAAGCTAAAGTTTACTGTCGGATTATCATCATCCACATCTTCCACACGCTCCATTTTATCTAACGCTTTCATCCGCGATTGCGCCATTTTAGCTTTACTCGCCTTAGCTTTAAAACGCTCAATTAAACGTTCCTCTTGTTTAATTTTAGCTTGTTGATTTTTAAATTCTCCTTTTTGAATTTCTCCACGAAGGCCTTTTTCCTCTACATAGAATGAATAATTACCTGCATAAACAGTTAATTTCCCTTTTCTAGATTCAACTGTTTTGCGTACAATCTTGTCTAAGAAATACCTATCGTGAGAAACAATTACTATAGCTCCTTCAAAACTACCTAAATAAGTTTCTAGCCATTTAATTGAAGGTAAATCCATGTGATTGGTAGGCTCATCCAGTAATAAAATATCTGGCGTTTGTAAAAGAATTTTAGCCAACATTACCCGCATTCTCCATCCTCCAGAAAAGGTGTTCAATGGGCGATGCTGGTCTTCAGTACTAAAACCTAAACCTGCTAATATCTCATTTGCACGATATTCTATGCTGTAACCATCTAAAGCTTCAAACTCTTGTTGTTTGTCGCTTAATTTGTATAAAGCTTCTTCACTATAATCAGTTTCAATCTTTTTTAACAGTTCTTCAATTTCATCATGCAATTGATTTTGGCGCTCAAAAGCCTCCATTGCAACATGTAAAATAGTGTGGTGAGATTCGTACGAAAGTAAATCTTGATTTAAATAACCAATTTTTAAATCTTTCGCCATCGAAATACTTCCCGATGATGGCGCATATTCGCCAACTATTATTTTTAATAAAGTAGACTTTCCGGTGCCGTTTGCACCAATAAGGCCAACTCTGTCTCCTGGTTTAATGTGCCAGTTTGCTTCGTCGTATAAGGCTCTAGAGCCAATTTGGAAGGTTAAATCGTTTATAGAAATCATTTGGCTGCAAAAATACGATTTTATTGCTGTTTTTATGCATAAGTTTTTGAAAATCAATGTCAGTAAAATATGGCAAAACGAGCCCCGCTTTTCGCTTTACGCTACCGATAAAAATCGGTATCGTGTTCGCTACAATCAGGTTTAAATAACGACAGACTTTTGAAATAATGGAAAATGTAAGATGGGAGAGGTAAGATGTGATTTTGGGCTAGTAGGCCATAGCGGTTTATAAAATAATATTGATTCTAAATTCTCCCTTTTCCATCTTCTATTTTACATCTTACTTCACTTTACTTATCTTCGCTGAATGTATCGCCTCATCAAACCTATATTTTTTAAATTCGATCCAGAAAATGTGCATCATTTTGTGGTTAAACGTTTAAAATGGTTTTATAATTATTTTCCATTTGGTAAAAATATATTACGTGAAAGTTTTGATTTTCATGTTAAAGGGTTAGAAAAAGAAGTTTTTGGTATTAAATTTAAAAATCCAGTTGGTTTAGCTGCTGGATTTGATAAAAATGGAGAATACATAGAAGCATTGAGCGCCTTAGGTTTTGGCTTTATTGAAGTGGGTACAGTAACTCCTTTACCTCAACCAGGTAATGAAAAACCACGCATGTTTAGGTTGAAAGAAGATAGTGCAATTATTAACAGAATGGGTTTCAATAATAAAGGTGTTGATGTATTGAAAGAACGTTTGCGTTTACTGAAAGATAAAGAGCCGAGCATTGTAATTGGTGGAAATATTGGAAAGAATAAAAATACACCAAATGAAGAAGCTGTGAGCGATTACATTAAATGCTTTGATGCTTTATTTGATGTGGTAGATTATTTCGTAGTAAATGTAAGTTCACCAAATACGCCTGGTTTAAGAGCTTTGCAAGAAAAAGAACCACTTAAAGAATTGCTAAATACTTTACAGCAACGCAATTTAAAAAATGAAATTTCTAGGCCAATTCTATTAAAAATTGCACCAGATTTAACTAATGAACAATTAGATGATATTGTAGAAATTGTGCAAGAAACTAAAATTGCAGGTGTAATTGCCACCAATACGACTATAGATAAAAGTAGTTTAATTACAACAGAACTAGTGAAAAATGAAATGGGTGGTTTAAGTGGTAAACCATTAACTCAACGTTCTACGGAAGTTATCCGTTATTTATCACAAAAATCAAATCAATCTTTTCCTATTATTGGAGTAGGAGGTATTCACTCTCCACAAGATGCGAAAGATAAAATAAACGCTGGTGCAAGCTTAGTGCAGCTGTATACTGGTTTTATTTATGAAGGCCCAGAATTAGTGAAGAGAATTTGTAAATCTTTGGTTTAAAAACTAGTTGAATTGATATGGTATAATACTTTTATTATTTAAAATTTATTTAATAATGGACGAGAAAGATAATTACTTAGAAAGTACTATTAACCAATTTAACTATTACAAATCACTTGCAGAACAAACTTTTGCTCAACTCACAGATCAACAACTTTTTTGGCAATTTAATGAAGAGAGTAATAGTATTGCAAGTATTGTAAAACATTTATCAGGCAACATGATCTCTCGTTGGACGGATTTTTTGACAACCGATGGTGAAAAAGAATGGAGAAATAGAGACTCTGAATTTGAAAATGATAAGGAAGATAGAGATGAACTTCTCGAAAAATGGAATAAAGGTTGGTTTTGCCTATTTAATGCAATAAATTCTTTATCAGAAAATGATTTGACAAAAGAAATTTTTATTCGTAATCAAGGGCATACTGTTTTAGAAGCAATTAACAGGCAACTTGCACATTATCCTTATCATGTTGGTCAAATAGTTTTTATTGGAAAAATGTTATGTAATGAAAAATGGACATCTCTTTCAATTTCAAAGGGAAACTCAATGGTTTATAACGAAGAAAAATTTTCTAAGCCAAAACATACATAGCATTTTACAAATGAATTGTTAAAAAGAAAAATATAATTTTTTATGTATGATCATGTTATTTTTAAAAATTTATTAGTCAATTTCGAAGTGATATCTCAGTCTAATATCTATTATGTTCTATTTTTATAGAAAATTAGAAATCTCTAGTGTGGCAATTTATCTCTAAAATATCCATACACCCAAGTGCCGGCAATAGCACTTATAAAGGTAACCCCTACCGCTAAAAATCCACTACCAATTTGGGCAAATAACGGTCCTGGACAAGCGCCAGTAATTGCCCAACCAATTCCGAAAATTAAACCACCATAAACTTGGCCCTTATTAAAGGTCTTATTTTCAATTGTTATTTTTTCGCCACTAATTGTTTTGATATTAAAGCGCTTAATCAACCAAATAGAAATTATACCCACAATTATCGCAGTACCAATTACACCATACATAAAAAATGATTGTAACCGAAACATTTCTTGAATGCGAAACCAACTTATAATTTCAGCTTTTACGAATACGATACCAAAAGCAATTCCAACTATTAAATATTTGATATTACTAAAAAAACCAATTTCTTTTTGTTCACTTTCATTAGTGCACATCGCATCTTGATGACGAATATCATTACTTTTTTTAGTTTCCATTTTATAATAATTTAAAAATAAATGGCATTAAAATATTTGTTGAAAAAAAACCTCCAGCCATAAAGCAACAAGTCGCAATAAGAGATGGCATTTGTAGATTAGAAATTCCCATAATGGCATGTCCACTTGTACATCCACCTGCATATCGAGTGCCAAAACCAACTAAAAATCCACCAATAACAAAAAAGAATAATCCTTTTAGTGTTAATATATTCTCTACATTAAAAATTTGTGCAGGCATAATCTGAGAGTAATCTGTAATTCCATATTGCTCCAAACTTGCTTTGGTACTTTCTGCTACTACAATAGTATTTGGGTTACTTAAAAAAGTTGTAGCTATAATTGCTCCTAAAAACACACCTAAAACGAAAAGTAAATTCCAAATTTCTTTTTTCCATTCGTAATTAAAAAATGGAATTTTAGCCGGAATACATATCGCACAGATGTGCCTTAATGATGAAGAAACTCCAAATTTCTTATTGCCAATTAATAATAAAGTAGGCACTGTAAGTCCAATTAAAAGTCCTGCAACAGCCCAATGCCATGGCTGCTTTATTAATTCTATCATATTTAACTATTTTAAAAATATTTCTTTAATGATGATATAAATACCAGTTATCAGTACAAACCATCCAAAAATAGGTTTCAGTGTTTGATTGCTAATTTTTTTACTTAAAATTATTCCAATAAATATACCAGCTACTGCGAAACTTGTAAATTTAATTAGAAATACCCATTCTATTGGCGTATTGCTTATACTGCCAACAAAGCCAATTAATGAATTAAATGCAATGATGATTAATGAGGTCGCAACTGCCTTTTTCATTGGTAATTTAGCAGAAAACAATAAAGTAGGGATAATTAAAAAACCACCACCAACACCAACAAAGCCCGTTAAAGCGCCAATTAAAACTCCTTTTAAAATAATTGATTTGATATCAATTTTAAAATCATTATTTTCTATTTCAATCCTTTTTTTGATCATTGAAACAGAAGCTAAAATCATCAGAGTTGCAAAAACAACCATGATCAATAAATCTTTTGTTATGGTGAATCCAAAAATTTTGAAGAGCTCAACTGGTAAAATTGGTACTAGGAACTTTCGCATGATAAAAATGGAAACTATACTTGGTAAGCCAAAATATAAAGCAATTTTAGTGTCTAATAAATTATCTTTTAATCCTTTTATGCTCCCAAATAATGCTGCAAAACCAACAATAAAAAGAGAATACGTTGTTGCATGAGAAGGGGATATATACATGATATATACTAAAATTGGGATGGTAAGGATGGAACCTCCGCTGCCAATTAAGCCAAGTGATATACCTATTAAAATTGCTAAAATGTAACCGATAATTTCCATTTAAAATGTGTTTTTTTACTAAGTTTTTGGTTTAATAATCGATTATTGCTCGTTACAGCAGCTTTCTAAACAACTTACAATGTTTTTCATTTTTGGGAAACGAAGAGATACGAATTTATTCCTTCCAACTTTTTCAGATTTTAAAACCCCTTTATCTTCCATTAAAGTTATTTGCTGGGATGCAATGGCCTGAGGTAAATTCAATTTTTCTTGTATTTCAAGTATAGTCATCCGTTTGTTTATAGTTAACAAATCTACGATTGCTAGCCTAACTGGATGCGAAATGACACGTAACATATTAATAGCTGAATTTAATTTTTCTGCTTCTATTCTTTTAGTTAAAATCATTTGTTTAAAATTATGATGTAAAGATAGCTATGTTACTATGTATTTTGCAAATTAATTTTATTTAAATTGTATTTTTTAAATTGGGATCAATTTAATAATCAATTATGTTAACTACAAAGCACAAAAAAGCATCCCAAGAATAAACCTGAGATGCTTTATAATTTTTATTAAGAATAATTTAGACTATAAACCTGCTACTAATTGAGCTAAAATAGCGTTGTTTTTAGCTAACTGGTCTGTTTTAGATTGTTTAGAACGACTTCCTAATTCTAAGTTAGTAGCTAACTTTAAAGTTTTAACTTCTAAACGAGAAACGTTTTTATTGTATCTATCTTTTCTTTTTAATCTTGTTACTGCCATGATAATGAGCTTTATTCTTTTAAGTAATATAAATATGAGGTCGAGAGCGGATTCGAACCGCTGTAGCAGCTTTTGCAGAGCTGTGCCTAAGCCTCTCGGCCACTCGACCTTTTAAATTCAAGGTTGCAAAAATAACAATTATATGTTAGGATGCAAAGGAGAATGGTTATTATTTCAATTTATTTATTATTTCTACTTAATTCATTACAAAATATGGCTGCAGATACGGCTACATTTAACGATTCTGCTTTACCAAAACGCGGTATTGTAACAGGTATAGTGATTTTTTCGATCAATTCATCGCTAATTCCATGTCCTTCATTTCCTAATAAAATTAAACCTTCATTTGCCCAATTTGTGCTGTAAATGCTATTTCCCTTAAGTAAAGCACCAAAAATTGGCAAATCTGTTTCTGTCAAAAATTTATTAAGATTAGTATAAGTTAAGTTTACTCTGCATAAAGAACCCATTGTACTCTGTACTGTTTTAGGATTATATGCCTCTACGGTATTTTCTGAACAAATAATATTTTTGATGCCAAACCAATCTGCAGTTCTAATAATCGTTCCGAAATTACCTGGGTCTTGTACATCATCTAATACGATAGAAAAACAATTTTTTAAATTTTTTAATTCTAAATTTTGTTGTTTTGGGATGCTAATCAGTGCTAAAATTCCTTGTGGAGTTTGCAATGTACTAATCTTTGCTAATTCGACGTTGTTTACTTCAAATAACTTTATATTTGTAATGTTTTTTGGTAGTAAAGAAGCAAACTCAGTAGTGTAATAAATGCTTTGTATAGCATAGCTAGAATTTATAAATTCTATTATAGATTTTATACCTTCAATAATAAATATTCCACTTTCTTTGCGGTACTTCTTTTGGTGAAGAGATTTTATAAAACTGATTTGAGATTTTGAAAGCATACAAGTATAACTATAAGCAGCAGGTACATTTTCTTACAATATTACTATTAATTCTTGTTTTCTTAGCAGGATGCTCTTCAACAAAGTATATTGAGGATTATCAATCTATAGTAACCAATGTAAAAATTGATAGTATTGATAAAGGTTTCGAAGAACAAGCTTATAACTATGTCCAAAAAGATATTCGCCCTGCTGAAGGAATAGGTATTAATAATAAAATATATAATTTATTTAATACTAAAAATGGTAAATATAAAACTAGTAACATTAAACCATTGGGCACTCCGCCTCCAATTTTAGACAGTGTACTAGTAGAGATTTCTAGAAATCAGATTGAAAAATACTTAAAAAGTAAAGGTTTTTTTAAAGCTAAAGTAAAATCAGAAATAGCTATTGAAAATCAAAAAGCAAAATTAAAATTTATTGCTGAACCAGGTCCAGCTTTTTTTATCAATAAATTAACTTATCAAATACCAGACACAACAATTAAAGATCTTTACTTAAAGAATAAAGCTATTTTTTCACGTTTACATGAAAATATGCAGTACGATGAAGATTCATTGGCATATGAACGTGATCAAATTTATCAATTAATGCGTCAAAATGGATATTATGATTTTGTTAGACCCTATATAAGTTATAGACCAGATTCGAGTCAGAATAATAGTAAAGTTAGTGTGCTGATGATTATAGATAATCCCCTAGATGGCACTAAACATAAAGTTTTTAATATAGGAGAATCAAGTATTATCATAGCTCCAAATTCGGAAGGATTTACAGATTTAAAATTAATTGGTGATTCTTTACAAGGAAAATCAGCCTTTAAAGGTGTTCGTTTCACAGATTTATCAGGCCACTTTAGAAGAAATCCAATAACTAGATATAACTTTATTAAGAAAGGTGATATTTTTGATATTCGAAATGAGACTTTAACTTATGATAGAATGTATAAGTTGAACGTTTTTAAAAACGTAAGAATAGAGTATTTTAAAGCTAAGGATAGCAGTAATAATGTTGAGCCAGTGATATTGTTGATTCCTCAAAAAAGAATGAGTAATAGAATAGAAGGAGAGATTCCCTTTAACAGTGGTACTGTTGGTTTTACATTAAGTAATACTTACACTAATAATAATTTTTTAAAAGGAGCAGAAAAATTTCAGTTTCAAATTAAAGGTGGACTACAATCCAGATTAAATGATGGGAAATCAATATTTACAGATATTTATCAAAGAGACTTTTCTGTAAGTGCCAGTTTATCTGTACCTCGTTTAATGATTCCTTTTTTTAATATTTCACAGGGAGGTAAAAATGGTATGCCTTATACAACTTTCTCTTCTAGCTATTTATATGCATTACAAAAAGATATTACAAAAAGGAAAATTTTTATCAACGCTGTTAGTTATGATTGGGTAGAAACTAAATCTAAGCTACATACTTTTACCCCTTTAAATATTGAGTATCGTTTTGGAAATGTTTTAATAGACACTCTAGACAAATCGAATTTAGAGATGTATGAAAAAAATAAGCAGATTTTAGAAGCTAATTCATATAATATTAAATTATTGGGTAGAAAAGATTTTACTTTAGGGATGAAGTATGCTTATACGCTAAATGGAAATAAACTACTAGATAAAAGCACCTTCGTTTATTTCAAGGGAAATATAGACATAGCAGGGAATCTACTACAGCTTACTTCAAGTGTATTTGGAGATAAACATAATCCTAAGATTGGTGATTTTGGCACCATATTCGGTTTACCATTTAATCAATATGTTCGCCCAGAGATAGATGTACGCTGGTATAAATACTTTGGTGGAGAAAATCAATTTATTGCGAGATTAAATACTGGTATTGGTTATGCTTATGGGAATTCAATCGCAATACCATTTGAAAAATTATTTTATGCAGGTGGTTCTAGCGGTATTAGAGCTTGGCAAGCCAGAACACTTGGACCAGGTAATTACAATAGAGAAGTAATTACTAGTATTGAAGCTAGAAGGGCATCATACGGTATAGACCAATTAGGTCAAATGCGCATTGAAACTAATTTTGAATATAGATTTATGCTGATTAGTAAACTTTTAGGAGGTAAGCTTAAAGGTGCAACATTTATAGATATGGGTAACGTATGGAATATTTCTTCTGGTAATCCACAACCAGAAACCTATTTTAACATAAAAAAATTAGGTCAGCAAGTTGCAATAGGTACAGGTTTTGGGCTAAGATATGATGTTGAATTTTTTGTGTTTAGATTTGATCTAGGTTTAAAAATTAAAGATCCCCAATTTGTTGGTTCAAATCAATGGGTAATTGGTAAATATATTAAAGGTGGAAAAGAATTTAAAGCAAATTATTTTAATACACATCAACCAGATCGTTATCGTTTTATGCAATATAATTTTGGAATAGGTTTACCTTTTTAAATCTAAATAAGGTTTCTTAGATAATCAAAAGTTGTTTCAAAAAAGGTAGAAATATCTAATCCATTACTTATGTTAAAATACATGAATGCAATGAGTAAGATTAAACCTATATAAATAAATTTCTTAAAGGCAAATACAAGAAATATAATAATAAGTGGTACAATAATTAAAAAAATTCTGCTAATTGTAAATGGATTAAGACTGCCATCTTTTTTATAAACATAGATTAATTTACTATTTGTTCCATGATTATTTTGATGTTTAATGTAAATAAAAGTAGATTTATCAATTTGTAAAGGTAAAATAGCCACACCATCGTTAAAGTTTAAAACTTGCGTAAAACCACTTACGCTAAACGTGTAAACTCCATTTATTTTCTCTAAAGGTTGTGCTAGAGAATCTGCTGCAATAATTGCCAGTTTGCTGTTTTTTAATAAGCTTTCTTTTACTAAAAAGTTATTAATATCAGAATTTTGAGCGATAGCTAAATTGCTTATTAACAGTACAAAAAATAGGAATATATATCTCATTCTATTGATCGTTTATTGTAGATTAGATAACCTAAATGTAGTAAAACCCCACTTCTTTTAATTGGATCATTGTATAAATTGTAACTAAAACTAATTGGGCCTACTGGTGTATGATAAACTAAACCCGCGGTACTAGCATAATTTAATTTTGTGAATGCCTTAGCATACTTGATTTCTTGCAAACCAACTTTTTCAAATGCTTTGTAAGGTAAAAACAAAAACCCCTCCAAACGCAATTCTAGATTCTTTTTTATTTGAAAAATATTTTTCATGCCTACTGCAGCATAAGATGTAGCTCTAAATTTCTCTAAAAAAAGTGATTTACTATCTTGCATTGGGTAAAATGAAGGTGCTACTAGCAAAGTTGAATAGTAATTAGCAAATAAAGGTTGATTAGATATCACAACTTCTGCTAAATAACCCAGTGTATATTTATTGTTTTTTAAAAAGTAGTTTTCATCACTTAACTTAATAATTCCCCATTCTTTAAATTTTCTAATCACACGTTCATCTTCTAAATCTGTATTAGATAAGTAACTATTACCTAAAGTATAGTTTTCTTTTCCTGTAAAATAACTAGCAGTTATAGATAAATCACGACCTCTGTTAGCGTATTGCTTCTTATTTAAAGAATTACGTTCAAGAAATAAACTACTTTTAAAGCCATTAAATACTGTTCTATCTAATATATTGCCAATTTCAAAACTGTTTGTAGGACTGTAGTTGTCGCTATTGTTAATAAATGAAGTACTAAGAACAATTCTGCCATTTCTGTTTAATGGCAAGCCGAATTTAATGTCAATTTTTCTATCAGTTTGTTCAATATAAGTAGGGTTGGGGTTTTCAATAAAAATCTGACTGGTATTATAATAATTCCAATGGTTGAAAGTGAGTTCAGCAGAAAGGAAAAGAGGTAGCTTAGAAGGATAATCAATACGACCACCAAATTGAAATGATTCGTAAAATCTACCAGAATAAAAGTTAGTACTAAATGTATAGGCCTTTCTATTAAGATAATTGTACTGTAAACCTAAATACACATTACTAATTGGTCTTGTAGAAATATTTCCGCCGAAATCTATTTTAAAACTTTTTTTAGGACTGGCTATAATTTCAAAATTGTAGCTATCCGTTTTTGGTTCGTATGAGATTTTTGGATAAATGGTTTCAAAAGTTTCATCTGCTACTAATTTATAGTAACCTCTTTTAATGTCTGATAAATCAAAATTTTCATTATCGCTCCTAAATAGTCGCTGTATATATTTTACTTGCTGACTATTAACTCCGGAAACAATTAAATTATTGAAAATTAAATCTGGTTTACGTTGGTTAAACTCTTCTCTTTTAATAAGTAATTCTTGTGTGCTTACTCTTCTTGTGATTGCATTTTTTATTTTATCAATATCAGCCATCGTTTCGTCATATCCACGCTTTATTAATGCTTCAACTGGACTAAAATTGATTACGCTATAATCTGTTAAGTTTGGTTGAATGTAAAATCCATTTTCTCCAACAAGAGTTGAGTCTGATTTAGATAGAAACATATAGACCAATAGCCTATTCATTACACGATCGTCATTTTTTGGGTACTCATTAAATGTTTTAGATGATACGTTGGATCCTATAATGATGTCAGGTTTAAATTCTTTTTTCATTATGTCTGCTGGAAAATTATTATACAAACCACCATCAAATACATATTTATTATCTAATTTAATTGGTCTATAAATCAGCGGTACTGTCATTGTTGCCCTAACCGCTTCCGCTAAACTACCCTTACCAACAGTGATGCTTTTTTGCGATATCACATCAGATACCATACAACGATAAGGTACAAATAATTGATCGAAATTATCTTTTGCAATTGCTGATGCTTGGGAAAATAATTCTAATAATGCAAAATTTAGTGGAATGTCATTGATCAAATTAGATCTAAAACTTAATCTTAAACTTGTGTCTGCAGCTAATTTAGCAGTAACTATAGATGGACTTAAACCATTTTTTTGAAAATAAAAATTATAATCACTTTTGT